>JBGQGR010000244.1:0-5390 GCA_041497495.1 Anaerolineae bacterium
GATATCGGCTTTGACGAATCGTACGCGCCGCAATACAAGGTCTACTTGCCGTTGGTGTTGAAACAGAGTTAATCCACCTCACCCCGGTACGCACTGCGTGCTTCGGTACGCCTGCAGGCTTTACCGCACGGGTACCGCATGTGTTACCCCTCTCCCAAAATCAAAAAGCAAAAGCGATTTTGGGAGAGGGGTACATATTGCCCCTTCTCCCTATAACGTCTCAATCAGCATGATCATCAATCGAGTGCGAAGTTATCGGGGAAGGGGTGAGGGGCTGGGGCAAAGCAGGTTCAGCCAACTTGAATTTGATAAAGACCCACGGCGCAAGCCACATCGCCCATAGCAACAAGAGCGCATATCGAAGATAACGAAAGATCATGGCCACAACAACAGGTTGTTGAGGAAAGATCGTGCCAAGCCCGAAACGCAGTGCTAACAATACGGCAACGCCCAATACGAACCGCGCAATGCGCTTGAGCCACGGCCCACGCGCGTCGAATCGGGCATAGCGCCGCATCAACCCAAAGCCTGCGCCGACGCCGAACACAATCGCCGCATCGGTGACCGGGCCTTCGGGGCTGCGTGGATCGATCGGGCCGGCCAATGCACTCCAGCTGGCGGGATCGATCACATTGGCGATCAACGCTTGCACGATCGCGACTATGATCAACATCATCATCGATGCGAGGAATGCGGCAAAGATCTGAAACCCGATCGGTTTGGGCGCGAGCCAACGGATCACGCGCGGTTCGGCCCACAGAAAAACAATCAACACGATTGCACCGACGATCCATCCGGCGAAAACGTCCGTCGGAAAATGGACGCCGAGATAAATGCGCGAGATCGAAATCGCCAGGATCAAAATCACTGCGGCGATCCACGCCCAACGCTTCTTCACGGTATACGCCACAAAAGCCCACACGGTGACTGCGGCTTGGGCATGGCCGGAGGGCAGACCGTAGCTCGGCTCAATCGCCAGCGCGTTGACGCGTGGATCGATCCAATAGGGACGCGGCGCATGACAGAGCCATTTGAGTAGACTGTTAGAGTAATCCGATAGAATCAACACCGTGATGAAGCGGACCCCCCAGATGGCATCCAGACACCAATAGATGAACGGGATAACGATGATGAAGAAGTCAGCCTGTCCTAAAAACGATAATGCGCGCATCAACCCGTCGAGTGCCGGGCTGAACTGCTGCAGCGCGATGTTCCAGGCAAGACCCCAGTGAAGCAATGCGTCCAGGTGATTCCTCCGATGTGATGCGTTAGATTTTACACTGAAATGCACGCTGAGCGGAAGCGGGCCGGCATGCAACAGCGCCGAGCGGCCAACCCGAGCAAAGTTGTTTTTCTAATCTCTAACCCTTTGACGTTTGTAAAGTCAAAGCGTGCATCTCGGATCAAACAAAAAGCAGCTTGACGCAGACGAAGATTGACGTATACTCAAACGAATAAGCGACACGTCTGCATGACGACATGAATCTGCCAGGGGAGGCTGATATGATCAGGCTACGCGTTGTATTGGTGTTATTCTTCGGCGTCTTCGCCGTCAGTTTATTACCGGCCGCTTTAGTCGACGCCGGCGATACGGCTCAACACTCCAACTCGCCTACCGGCACGACCCGCCCTTATCCTGGCGCTGCGCCCTGCAACACAACCTTGCAGGCGTGCATCAGCGGCAGTGCGGCTGGCGACAGCGTGCAGATCGCGGCGAATACCTATGTCACGGATTCCCTCACCATCACCCGCGCGGTAAGCTTGATCGGCGGCGGAGCGAATCCATCGGCGGTCATACTGCGCCCCACCAGTGGCCGCATGATTAGGTATTCATCCGTGCCCATCACCGCCACTTTCGCCATCTCGAACTTAACGGTGGAGAACGGCAACAGCGGCGGCTCCAGCGGCGGTGGTATCCGCGTGGATAGCGGCGCGGTGCCCTTGTTTCACAGCATCGTCGTTTCCAACAATATTGGCTCTGGCGGCGGCGGCATCCGCATCATCCCCAACACACCAGCGACATTGATCAACGTGACTGTCTTCAGCAACACCTCTGCCGCCGACGCTGGCGGCATTTCGGCTTCGGGCGATCTAACATTGATCAACTCGCGCATCGAACGTAACACTGCCGATTCCAATGGCGGAGGAATTTTTGTGAGTGGCGCGCTGTGGATCACGAATACAATCTTTGATCAAAACAAAGCGCTCGGCGGTAATGGTGGAAGCATCTATTCGACCAACAACATCACACTCAAAGGCACGAGCAGCGTGAGCAAGACTGCCATCAATAATAGCACTGCCATTACAAACGGTGGCGGTGTTTTCGCAGAGGGAAACGTCCTCCTGGTTGGAAATGTCAGTCTCAATTTGAACCAGGCCACAAAAGGTGACGGGGGTGGTATCTATGCCAACAACGTTTCCAATGCTTCAGGCGGTTTGTTCAACACGGATAATCCGTCGTTGTCCTCAAACTCCGCAAATGTGAATGGGGGTGGCATCCGCGCACTGGGTAACGTCACTCTGACTACCTTTCCGGCTATCGTGGGTAACCACACCATTTCAACGACAGGTGATGTCGGCGCAATCTACGCAGACGGCAATGTGACTGTGGTCAGCGGTCTTTCGCAGGCCAACCGCGCGCATAACGGCGGCATCATCTATGCAGGCGGAAACGTATCGATCAAACAACACGCGGCATCCCAGAGCAATGCCGGACAAGATGGCGGGTGTGTGTATGCGGTTGGGAACCTCGAGGTTTTGAATGATGAATTTTTCCGTTGCAGTGCCGGACGCAATGGCGGTGCGTTTTTTGCAGGGCAGACCGTGACGATCACAGGCGCCTACAACGGCTCAGTACTCCAGTTTCCCGATTACCAGCAAAATGAGGCTGCCAGGGGCGGTCTAGTTTATGGGTCACAGGTCATTCTGCGGTCGATAACTTCGTTCAGCAACACGGCATTCATCGAAGGCGGCGCTGTGTATGCAGCATCAACGGCCGACATCTCAGCATCGACTTTCACCACCAACACGGCCAGTTATGCCGGTGGTGCGGTAGTTGTCAGCGGCACGGCATTCATTACCGATTCGATCTTCACATCGAACAAAGTAACGGGCACTATCGGCATCGGCGGCGCGGTGTGGGTGACTGGCACATTGAATATCAGCAACAGCACGTTCCTCTCGAATACTGCTAACGGCTTCAGTGCCGATGGGGGCGGAGTAGGTGCAACTGAACGTGTCACTATTATTGGCGGATCATTTCAAGGTAACACTTCCAGCGATGGCGGCGGTGTACGAGGCCTTGCCGATGTCATCGTCACGAATACAATCTTTACCAACAATGGCGGAAGCAATGACGGATCGGGCGGCGGGATTGCAGGCATCACCGTGACACTCAACAGCGTGACGATGACGAAGAACACAAAATGTTGTTCAAACTCAAATGGTGGCGCGTTGAGCGCAACACTCGCGTTGATCACCGGCAGTACGTTCATCCAGAACAGCTCCTTCATCAGCGGCGGCGCGGTCATTGCGAATCAGGTGTTTATTACGAACGGCAAGTTCATATCGAACACTGGACCGAATGAGGGTGCGGGCGTTTGGACGAAAAATGGCGGTACGATCACCAATTCGATCTTTAATGCAAATAACACGGGTTGTTGCAGTAGCCGTAAGGGTGGTGCCGTGTATTCACGCGGCAAAATCTTGATTTACAATTCGCAATTTAATTTAAACCAATCAGACACGGGCGGCGCGATCTACTTGCAGGGCAGCAATTCTGAAATCCATGATAGCACTTTTGTTGATAATGTTGTCAGCGGAGGCGGCGGCGCGATCGATGCATCCTCTTTCGGACCGTTTATCTTCAACAGCACATTCAGTGGCAACAGCAGCGGCAGCGGCGGCGGGGGCGCCATCCGCGCAACCAGCTTCCTGCTCGTGGAGGCGTCGACGTTCAGCAACAACAGCGCGAGCGGCGGCGATGGCGGTGCGATCAAGAGGTTGGTCGGCAGCAACAACACCACCTCCATCACCGCCAGCACGTTTATCAGCAACTATTCAGCCACAGGCGGCGGCGCCGTGTTTGGCAAACAGGCGGACATTGAGAACTCGACATTCATTTCCAACCACGTCGCCAGCTTCGCCATCGGTGGCGCCGTCGACCTCTTTGGATCCAGCTTTATCGGCGGCGACAGCTTTACGGATAACCGGGTCGATGTGCCTGTAGGCGCGTGCAGCTCCGGGCTAGGCGGCGCTGTTTACCAGGACCAGAGCGGTTCCGTCATTGTGCAGAACTCGGGCTTCTCCCGCAACAGCGCGCCGCGCGGCGGCGCCCTCTTCGCCGGAAGCGGCGGCACGATCGAGCAGTCGAACTTCAACGACAACAGCGCGTTCTGCCTGGACAGCGTGACCCTGAGCAACATCGGCAGCGGCGGCGCCGTGGACTCGCGCGGGTTCCTGTCCGTAAAGCGCTCCTCGTTCATACACAATAGCGCCGGCTCGGTGGGCGGCGGCGCGATTGCCTTCCTGCCTTTTAGCGCAAGCACGCTGCACGTCGAGAACTCGCTGTTCGCGCGCAACGTCGCGACCAACACGGTCTTCGGCGCGGAGGGCGCAGCGATCGTCATCAGCCAAACTGCCACCATAGGGCAGTTGTTCTTCAACACGTTCACCGACCAGCCGCGCAACCCGGTCTCGGCCATCTTCGTCTACTCAGGCACGGTCAGCGCGGTGGACAATATCATTAGCGGCCACGCAACCGGCATCAAGCGCGTCGGCGGAACGGCCTTCGAGAATTTCAATCTGTTCTTCAACAACACTTCAAATACGGGTGGTGGTGTCTCTTCGGGTGGTAACAGCTTCAGCGGCAATCCCCTATTTGTCTCAGCTGCGACGGACAACTATCATCTCACCTCCAGCAGCCCGGCGATCGATGCCGCAACCGATCTTGGCATTACGGAAGACTATGATGGCGAAACGCGGCCCAACGGCAGCGGCTTCGACATTGGCTTCGATGAATCGTACGCGCCGCAATACAAGGTCTACTTGCCGTTGGTGTTGAAACAGAGTTAATCCACCTCACCCCCGGTACGCACTGCGTGCTTCGGTACGCCCTGCAGGCTTTACCGCACGGGTACCGCATGTGTAACCCCTCTCCCAAAATCAAAAAGCAAAAGCGATTTTGGGAGAGGGGAATACGCTCCCCTTCTCCCGATAACGTATCGACAAGAACGACGATCAATCGAGCGAGAAGTTATCAAGGGAGGGGGTGAAGGGATAGGGTAAACAAATCGCCCCGCTGATCGAATCGATCAGCGGGGCGAGTAAATCTCAGATCAAAGTTCAGAGATCACAGCAGCATATTCACGTGCGCCATCACGTACTGATGC
>JBGQGR010000245.1:0-5384 GCA_041497495.1 Anaerolineae bacterium
ATGGCCAAGGTGCGGCTGACAGCGATCTGCATATGACCTTCACCGATCCAGTCAGCGGCGGACAAGCCTTGTCACAAACATTCGTCGCAGTTGAGAAAGCGTAAGGGGTAAATCATGGCCAATCAAGTCAGGAAATATGGTTTTGTCATCGATCCCAAACGCTGCATCGATTGCCGCGCGTGTCTGGTCGCATGCCGCGCCGAGAATAATGTGCCGCTCGATCACACGCGCATCTGGGTTTACGATCAAGGTGTGCAGGGACAGTTCCCGAATTTGTCCCAGCAGTTCGTGCCGTACAACTGTATGCACTGCGATGAGCCGCCGTGTGTTGAAGCATGCCCAAGTCAAGCGACGTACAAGCGGCCCGAAGACGGCATCGTCGCGATCGATCAAGAGGCGTGCATTGGCTGCGGCTTGTGCATCGATGCCTGCCCATATCATGCGCGCTATCTCAATCCAACGACGGGCAAGGCTGATAAGTGCAATGCGTGTATTCAACGCACGCAGCAAGGTGAAGCGCCTGCGTGTGTGGCAACGTGCGTCGGCGGCGCGAGAATGTTCGGCGATCTCAATGATCCCAGCAGCGATGTATTCAAAGCCCTGCGCGAAGCCAAAACCTCGAAGCGATTGAAAGCGATCGGATCGGATACCGGACCGAACATCTACTACATCAACGACACGGTCGATGAACAGAGTTTGGCGATCACTGAATCGATCATGCCCGCTGCTGATGAGTTCTACAAGAAGTTCGTCATCCCGGCGGTCATCGCCGCCGCGGGCGCGACATTCTTAGGTCAGGCCGTCGCCTTCGCCAAGCAATTGAGTAAAGGCGAGAGTGAATTTGAGGAGTAACCACAGGATGTCACGGATTACAAGGAAAAATAAAACATCCGTGACATCCGTGTAATCCGTGGTTAATAAATTGGAGCGATACATGACAACAGAAGTATTATCTTTAGCCGAACGAAAACGCTTACGCAAGACGAAAATCCAGAAGCACGGCCTGGCCAATATCGTCACACATTGGTTCAATGTGTTCTCGTGGTTCTTGCTGCTGCTAACCGGACTGGGCATCTTGGGCAATCCCGATCTAAAGATCATGCCGCAGGGCTACATCGATTTCATGCGCAACTTGTTCGGCAGCATCGGCGGTTTGGTCGAGACGCACAAAGTCTTCGGGCTAATCTGGCTGTTCGTCATCACTTACAACGTATTACTGGGACTACGCAAATATTTTGTGCCGTTCGCCAAGAAGCGGATGCTCCTCACTCACGATGATATTCAATGGTTGAAGCTATACGGCCAGAAATTATTGGGCAGGAAAGTGACACTCCCGCCGCAGGATGCTTACAATGCCGGGCAAAAGATTTATGGCTACATAGTGATCCTCGGCACAGTATTGATCGGCACGACGGGCCTGATCATGACTTTTGGTTATTTGCTGCCCGCCGATATGCGCTGGCTGCTCCAGTGGTCGCGGCCGATTCACTTCGGCGCGGTCGGCATGGTCGTCGCCGGATTGGTCATTCACGTGTACATGGCCGCGTTCTTCCCTGAAGAGAAGTCCGCCTTCTTCTCGATGTTCACGGGCGAAGTTGATGCACTGTATGCGCGGCTGCATCACAAGAAATGGTACGACGAGAAGTTGGTCGAAGAACGCGATTACGAAATGCGCGTGCGGCTGGAAGAGATCGAAGCCAAAGAAGAATCAATGGCCGAATTACGGGAATAACCACAGAGACACCGAGTCACAGAGATTATGAAATTCTCAGTGTCTCTGTGCCTCAGTGTTTATTAACAGCATCAAGGCAGGCAGACATGTTCAATACACACACCAAAACTGTCTGGATCGAAGCGCCGAGCGTTTATGATCGATCGCTGATCGATCTGCTCGGCGAATCGGCGGCGCGGCACAAGCATCTGTGTCCGAGGCAAGTTCTCGGCGCGCGGATGGGCTTGCTCGCCGCGCACGAATTGCAGATCGATCTGCCACGCGATGACAAACGAGTGTTGATCATCGTCGAGATGGACGGCTGCTTCGCCGATGGGTTATCGGCGGCTACCGGCTGCTCGATCGGACATCGCACGCTCCGCTTGATCGATCACGGCAAGATCGCCGCGACGTTTGTCGATACGATCACTCAACAAGCTGTGCGCATCGTGCCAAAGCGATCAGCGCGCGAGGCGGCAAAACATTATGCGCCATTCGCTCGATCGCGCTGGCACGCCCAACTTGAAGCCTACCAGATCATGCCGCCCGAAGAATTGTTCGACGTCCAACGCGTCGAGTTGACTCTCTCGCTCGATCAATTGCTCAGCAAGCCCGGCAAGCAAGCGATCTGCGATCGATGCGGTGAAGAGATCATCAACGAGCGCGAAGTGATTCAAGACGGACAGACTTTGTGCCGCGCGTGTGCGGGCGAGAGTTATTGGAGAGAAGTCTAACGCGTCATTGCGAGGAACGAAGTGACGAAGCAATCTCTTCTTGATCGTCAATGAGATTGCCACGCCGTGGCACATCCTTAGAGGCTGTGCCATCTAAGGACTACGCGGCTCGCAATGACACAACTTACTTGGGGCGAGGCGACTCGCCCTTTGTATTCCGATCGCCGTCGAGTATACTTTTTCCATGGTCTCAAAGCGCCCCAACTTCTTTTATCATCTTCATCCACCGACGATCCCCGCGCGTGAATCGCGCTTCACTTATACGTTTGGGCTGGGCGGCATTTCAGTTTTTCTCTCGCTTGTTTTGCTGGCCACCGGTATCCTCTTAACTTTCGTGTATGTACCCACGCCCGGCGAAGCCTTCAAATCGATCGAAGTGCTGACGTATCAGGTCGCGTTCGGTTGGCTGATCCGCAACCTGCATTACTGGGCGGCGCAAGCATTGGTCATCGTCGCAGTGCTGCACATGCTGCGCGTGATCTTCACGGGCGCATACAAAGCGCCGCGCAAAACGAATTATGTGATCGGTATTCTGCTGCTGGCCCTCGTCATCCTGTTCAATTTCACCGGCTATGTTTTACGTTGGGATGAAGGCACAAATTGGGCGTTGACGGTCGGCACCAGTCTGCTAAAAGAAATCCCGCTGATTGGCAACGCCGTGTATCAGATCATCGTCGGCGGATTAGATACTGGCCCGGCAACAACGATCCGTTTTTACGCGTGGCATATTATCGGCCTCACGTGGATCGTTGTGATTTTGATTGCGTGGCACATTTTCAAAGTCCGGCGCGATGGCGGCATTTCACATCGATCGCGTGAGCCGCGCATCGATCGAGCACGCTTGATTACCACCGAAACGAAAGCGATGATCATCGTCACCGCAGTGTTGATCCTGATCTCGATCGTTCTGCCCGCTCCGATCGGGCCTATTGCCGATCTGCCAACTCGATCCGGCAGCGTGCAAGCGCCATGGTTCTTCTTGTGGGTTCAGTTTCTCTTGCGATCATTGCCCGCCGTGTGGGCGGGTGTGCTGATCCCGATCGGTGTCCTGGCGATCTTGATCTCGATCCCGTATCTGATCGATCGCAAACTCGATATCGTCGGCGAGTGGTTCAATCGATCCGGCCGAATCGCGCAGGTGCTTTCGATCCTGATGATTGCAGGCATATTGTTACTGTCCCTTATCGAATTATGCGCGTAGAATTCTCATGGCGCTTGGATTCGGATGATTCCCTTGCCTAACCACCCGCAAGTCCTCTAAAGAATGTGTCTTTCCTCATGAAAATCGATCGATTCTTAATTATTGGCTCTCTCTTGCTCACCTCGCTCATGACGTTGGCAATCATTCGCCAACTCAGTCTGCCTGCGCCGCGATCGATCACGCCGACGTTGACCGGCAAACAAGAATTGTGCCTCACGTGTCACTACGGCATCGAAGAGATCAGCAAGTCGCATCCGGTCGAAGCGTTCGGCTGCGTCATCTGTCACGGCGGCGATCCGCTCGCGCTCGATAAAGAGGTCGCACACGTCGGACTGCGCGGCGGCAAAAACCCAGCAGACTTCAGTGTGGTCGAAGCATCCTGCGGCGGATCGCAGTGCCACTCCGGTTCGATCGCCGATCGCAACGATCACATTCAGCGATCGCTGACCAGTATTCAAGCCACTTATGCTGGAGGGATTGCGCAAGTCCGTCGAGCATTCGGCGCACAATCGGATGCGGTGGCTCGTTTTGGAATCTATGCAATCGCGAGTGATCTCACGGCAACCGATAAGACTGTTGCTCAACTCGATCGATTTGATCCGGTTGCCTCAAATGATCCGGAGGCCGTGATCAAGTTCGCGCAGACTTGTCTCAAGTGCCACCTCTCTTCCGAGCCGATCATGCAGCCCTACGCCTATCGATCGACCGGCTGTGCGGCGTGTCATGTGACTTACGCCAGCGATGGCTTGTATCGCGGCGGCGATCCGACAATCGATCCCACGCAGCCCGGTCACGCGTCACTGCATCAATTGACGACGAAGATTTCTTATACGACCTGCGACACCTGCCACAATCGCGGCAACTATTCATTGAAGCAGATGACGTTTCTCCCTCGAAACGATCTACCCACCAGCGGATCGCCATTGCCCGAAGATCGACTGCGCGACTATTACCAACCGATCGCACAGTTCACCAAATGCGAATGGGAACTCGATTGCATCGACTGCCACACTTCGACCCAAGTGATGGGCGACGCCAGTCTGTACAGCAGTAAACTTGATATTCAACATACGCAGTGCAAAACATGTCACGGCACTTTAACCGAGTTGCCGCAAACACTGACGATCACTGATCCGAACGATGTCGAATTGCGGCGCGCACTCTTAAATGGAAATTACCTGGTGCAAGTCGGCGATACAGTGATCGCGATCAACCCTGACGAAAAATTCGGCGCGATCAAGTTGATCGATGGCAAGTTTATCGAGACACTGAAAGTCGGCGGAAAGCAACTGATTGTTCCGTTAGTCAAAGGTTCACTGTGCCAGCAGCATCCTGATCAACAATCCCCGAACTATTGTCATGAGTGTCACGCTTACAAGCAATAAATTGGAAGTTAGCGATTAGGGACTGAAACTTGAATTCGAGGTTTGCCTCCTTCCGACTCTGCTTAATCAATGATCACATTACCTTCCACCTGAAACATTGTTCATTGCCCAGTGTTCTGGTACAATCCTCGCGGCGGAGCATTTGCTCCGCTGATTTTTCGTCTGGAGCAACGTCGTTGAAACGCTGGCAAGTTGTGTTGGGCGTGATCGTCAGTGCAGTCTTTATCTGGCTGGCACTGCGCGGCCTCAAATTGAATGAAGTCCTCGACGACGTTCGATCGGCAAATTATTTCTGGCTGATCCCGGGCATCGCCGTTTACTTTCTGGCCGTCATCATTCGCACGTGGCGCTGG
>JBGQGR010000246.1:0-5378 GCA_041497495.1 Anaerolineae bacterium
CAACTATCAGAATTCCCTTCTCCCCCTCTCCCAAAACAGGATTTTCGTTTTGGGAGAGGGGATCGGGGAGTGGGGCCGCCCCAAACGCATGAATCAAAAACAATCCGCGCCGCCGCAGATGCGGCGATAGACCAATCGCGATCAAATCTTCAAGGACACCATACGTGTTGAGCGCGGCTTCAACAATATGCCCTTCAGTTATACCGTGAACCAGATCGAGCCGCAGTTGGCCGAAGCGCGGAAAATGCGCGACGACGTTTTGTCCGTCGATGGTGTATTCGAGTAGATCAGCCTGTCGGTACTGCGGCTCACCAGTCGGACGATCAGGAATGTCGGCAACGAGATCAAGCGAGAAAGAAAGATCGATCCGGCGATTGCTAATCGATCGCGATGCAAACGAGGCGTGCCATCGATCGCGCAAGAGATCGTTATTGGTTGAGCCGCTGATTGTCAGACCGTGTAAGTCCCAGTGCACTGATCCTCCCGCAGGCTAATTGAACAGCTCGGTGCATCACATATGAACCTGCGGGAGGATTATACTCGAATCAATGAAAACAATTGTGGACGCAACAACAAAACTCAAACGCTCGGATCGGGTCACGCATCAGGTAGTGGCTGAAGAAGCGATTTTGATCCATCTCGATACCGGCACATATTTTTCGCTGAACAAGATCGGCACCGAGTTTTGGGACATGCTTGATGGTCAACACTCGATCCAGCAGCACGCTGAAACGATCGCGCAGAAGTATCAAGTCGAAACGCCGCTGGTCGTCGCCGATCTATTGGAACTGGCCGGGAAGATGGCGGCCGATCAACTCGTCGAGGCCGTCCGATGAAAACCCGCTTACGGAATATCGGTTTAGCGTTGAAGGTCATGCCGCGCATCCTGCTCGATCCGCGTCAGCGCGATTTGTTTCGAGAGATGCGCACTTTCATTCGACAACTGCCGATCGTTTTGAAAGCACCCATCCCGCAAGCTCTGCAATCGATCACGCCACCGACGTTATCACGCTCGAATTCTGAGCAGACCACACGCGAGATGGCCGATGTCGTCGCCCTGCTCGATTGGGCTTCACCGCTGGGACTGTGCTTGCGTCGATCGCTGACGCGCTACCACTTCTTACGCGAGTTGGGTATGCCGGTCACGGTTCACTTCGGCGCAAAAATGATCGGCGGCACACCCGATCGACCCGCACTGCGCCACGCAGTGGGGCAAGTGTCGATCACCGGTCACGCCTGGTTAACTCTCAACGATCAAATTTATTTTGAGGCCAGTGAAAACTATCGCGGCTTCAGCGTGATGCTCACTTTTCCGCAAACTAAATTGGGGGAGACGCAAAAATGAAATTGTTACTGACTGTTCTAATTGGCATGGCTGCCTTGTTGGTCAGCTGTACTGCACCCGCCACGCCCGCGCTGACATTGGCGCCGTCAACTGTACCGCCATCATTAGTGCCGACCACCCGATCGACGGATGCGCCGACAGCCGCGCCAGCGGCAACCAACACAGCGCTGCCGCCAACTGCCGCGCCGATCGATACTCAAGTGCCGACGGCCGAGCCTAGTCCCACGATCGCCGCGAAACCAACTGCTTCAATCGTTTATATGACCTATAAAGATTTTGAAATCGTTCCGATGGAAGTCACGCTTAAAGTCGGCACCAAAGTGGTGTTTGTGATCAAGAGTGACTCGAAGATGTTTCATCAGCCCTACACCTTCAATCAAAAAGATCCGTTTGAGTCACCGGCCGGTTTGGGCGACGGCACCAGTTTCGCGCACACGTTTAATGTGGCAGGCACCATCACCCTTCACTGCGGCTATCACGACAACATGAGCGCCAAAGTAAACGTCACGCCTTAGCGCATCTTCAATGTGTGGCATTGTCGGTTGTCTCTCCACGCCCCCGATCGATCTGCATGTAGCGCTCGATCGCATTGCGCATCGCGGTCCCGATGATGACGGCATCTACATCGGGGCAGGCGTCGCGTTGGGCGTGCGCCGTTTAAGCATCATCGATCTCGCGGGCGGACATCAACCGTTAAGCAACGAAGATGGCAGTGTGTGGATTGCAGTCAACGGCGAAGTCTTCAACGCGCCCGAGCTGCGCTGCGAACTTGAAAAAGCCGGGCACCGTTTCAAAACTCACACCGACACTGAAACGATCGTGCATGCCTACGAAGAATGGGGCGCTGATGCGATCGCTCGATTGCGCGGAATGTTCGCACTGGCGATCTGGGACGCGCATCAAGATCGATTAGTGTTGGCTCGCGATCGATTCGGGATCAAGCCGCTGCATTACGCCGAAGCCAACGGTCGCTTTGCGTTTGGCTCGGAAACCCGATCGATCTTCGCGGCCCTGCCGGAGTTGTCCCCGCGTCTCAATCGCGCGGCGCTCCGTAATCTCTTCGAGATTGGATTTATCCCGGCGCCGCTGACCGCGTTCGATCAAGTTTATCAACTGCCGGCCGCGCAAATTTTGATCCGCGAAAAAAACCAAACGACGATCAAGTCTTATTGGCAATTAGAGTATCCACCGATCGATCAGCATCGCACGATCGATCTGCACGACGCGGCACAAGAATTTGTAAAGCAACTGCATGATGCCGTCGACGCGTGGCGTATGAGCGATGTGCCGGTCGGATCGTTATTGAGCGGCGGCGTTGATTCTGCCTCGCTCGCGGCGCTGCTCGCCGAAATTTCCGGCGGACAGATTCACACCTTTACTATCGGCTTCACCGCTGCGTCGCATGATGAATCGGCGCTGGCGCGTGAGACGGCCCATTTCCTCGGCAGCCATCATCACGAACTCACTTTTTCCGCGCAGGATTTCGATTACCTACCGACTGTCGTTCGACATCTTGAGCAACCACAATGTTCAGCCACGAGCGTGCCGATTTATTTGCTCTATCGCGCATGCCATGAAGCGGGTTTCAAAGTGATCATGACCGGCGAAGGCGCGGATGAATTGCTGGGCGGCTATCACTGGTTCGACGGTGATCGGCGCGCGCGAAAATTTTTACGCTGGCCTCAAGTGTTGCGCACCACCCTTGCTCATGCGCCGATCAATATCTCAACGGCGGCCCGCCGCGTGATAGCCCATGGCTCACTCGATCCGATCGAGCGGTATGCACTGTGGCAGCAAGTTGCTGACTCTCATCAAATCTCGGGTCTTTTCAAAGAGCCGTCTGTTCAATCAACATCCGTTATCGATCATTGGCGCGATCAATTCGCGGCGCGTTTGACGAATCGTGATCCTCTCGATCAATTCCTCCTGCTCGAAGCGCAGACGCGCCTGATCGACTTCATCAACTTCGAAGTCGATCGCATGAGCATGGCCAGTTCGATCGAAGCGCGTCCGCCGTTTCTTGATCATAAATTGTGGGAATTTTGCGCGTCGCTCCCGCCCGATTGCAAACTCAGTCCCAATGGCAACAAGCTTCTTCTACGGCTGGGCTTGCGCGATCGATTGCCGGCGAATGTGTTGATTCAACCCAAGCGCGGACTGGCAACGCCTCACGCGGATTGGTGGCGATCGGATCATTTGCCCAATTGGGCCGAAGACTGTTTGAATCAAGCGGCCGTGACTGAAACAGACTACTTCAATTTCAACGAGGTGACACGCTTACGAAAGTTGCATCAATCCGGTCGAGTGAATGTCTCGCGTCTATTGATGGGTGTACTGACCACGCAGTTATGGCACGATCAAGTCATTCATTAGCTGCGATTACTCACTCATGTTCCGCACGGTCATTGCGAGCGAAGTGAAGCAATCTCGTTAACTCTCGTGAAGATTGCTTCGTCGCAAAAGACGCTCCTCGCAATGACGCCCGAACTGCATCAGGTGCTTTACTCATTACTGGTTACTTGTTGCGTATCACTCATCACAAATCACTTTTCACTTATCATGCTCCGCATCCTCACCTACAACCTCTACTTCGGCGGGACCGATCGAGTGGATGCCATTCATTCGGTCCTGTCATCGATCGATGCCGACGTGATCGCGCTTACCGAAGCCGACGATCGATCCGTGATTGATGAGTTAGCTGATCGATTGATGATGCACTTTGTCTGGGAACATGGCAGCGGCGATCGACATATCGCCACCATGTCTCGCTTGCCGATCATCACTTCAAACATCTACCGCACGCCGCCGCTGACGCAAGCAGTTTTGGAAACGAAAGTGGCTGTGCGCAATCAGGCGTTGACATTTTATAACGCGCACTTCCTGCCATATTTACTGTTACCTTTTGAAGTACGGCGCTGGCAAGCGGTCGGCAAGTTGTTGAACATCATCCGATCGAGGCCAAACGAGCCGCATGTGATTCTCGGCGATCTCAATTCGATCGCGCCGGGTGATCGCCCGCTTCAACGCAATAATCCTCCGCGAGTGAAACGCGTGATGCTCTTACAGTTGAATATGATTTTTCACTTGGCAATTCCGCGTTTGCTGCGCGCGGGTTACATCGATTGCTTTCGAGCGCAGCATCCACACGACGATGGCTTTACCTGGATGACCGGCAACCGCACGACGCGCTTCGATTACATCCTGGCTAATCCGATCATGGCGCGCGCGCTGAAAACTTGCCGCGTCGTCGATGACCATCCGGGGCTTGAACGCGCGTCGGATCATTATCCGCTGGCAGCCGAATTCGATCTGGAGCAGCTGTGATTACCGAATCGTTCGTGCGTGAACATCTTGATCGCTTTGAAGATTTCTGGCATCGGCGTGAAGCGGCCATTCAGCACGAAGTCACGATCGAGGCTTACGGCTATCCGCTTCACTTCGCTACTAACGATCCACTTTTGCTGGAAGTTCCGCGTCTGTGTGTCGATCGCTATTCGCGCTCTAAGCTAATCGAGAACGCGGCACCTCTCCATTTGAACTTTATACTCGATCGGCAATTACCGATCAAGCGTGTGCCGATCAATTGGCCGTCACGCTTGCGCTACATCGGCCAGAATGATTGGCTGACGGTGAATGCCGAGCCGTGGGTCAACTCGTTTGCCGATCTCAAACAACACATCGGGTTGGCTTTCGTCTCCGAATCGATCGCGCAGAAACCGCTGCTGCTGAGCCGCTACATCGGCGATTGTTTCGTATTGAATATGCTGCTGCGTACCGGCTGGGGTGAACTGCACGCGTCGTGCTTGTATCGTGATAGGCGCGCGATCTTGTTGATCGCGCCGCACAACACCGGCAAATCGACGACCGCGTTTCGATTGGCGATGAATGGCTATCAGTTGTTATCCGACGGGATGACGTATGTGCGCCCTCACCCATTCCCGCCCCTGTTCGCGAATGCTGAAAACGATCAAGGACAATTTAAAAATGCGAACGGGGGAGGGTTAGGGAGGGGGTTAGAACTTCTCGGCTACCC
>JBGQGR010000247.1:0-5372 GCA_041497495.1 Anaerolineae bacterium
AGCTCAACTCCGGTGAAGCTAAGCCCGAAATTTATTTTGCCGAAAACAACGGGATGGATGCGCTGCACGTGTATGCCATTGCCCTGCTGTTCAGATTTACTGGCCCGTTGGCAATGGGCAGCCGCATCATGTCATCGCTGGCCGGTTGTCTACTCCTTGTTGCCACATACTGGCTCGCCCACGAATTATTTTTTGATCATGCCCATCGACACGCGATCGGATTGGCCGCCGCGTTTGTCAATGCGACACTCTTTTGGGCCTTAACTACCAGCCGATCGGGCTGGCATGCCGAATCGATGGCCTTGTTTTCATCGGCGTGTTTGGCGGCGTTGATCCGGGCGCGCCGATTAAAGCAGTGGCGCTGGTTCATCTTGTCAGGAATCCTAGCCGGTATCGCTCAATACACGTATCCGTCGGCACGCTTTTTATTGATCGGCTTAATCGTTTTGTTGTTGATCGATCTGTGGATAATGCGTGCGCATTGGCGTGAAGTATTACTTGACTACAGTCTAATCGCCGTTGCCGCGATTGCAATTTTTGCTCCACTTGCTGCATATTTTATTCAACATCCTGAATGGCTGGTCGAACGCGCTCAACAAACCACTGACGTCGATTTGCTCTCCAATTTTGGCAGGACACTATCTGGCATTTCGTTTGTGGGTGACACCGATAACTTGCACAATCTGCCTGGCCGTCCCGCGCTCGATCCAATCTTAAGTCTTTTTTTCTTTGTCGGTCTCATCTCTGTTGTTTGGCGAAAGCCTGATCCTGCTAGAGTGTTATTGTCCTGGCTGATTGTATTTTCGTTGCCAGTTGCTTTTACCGCGCAAGCGCCGCTTTTTCGTCGGTGGACGGGTGTATTGTCGATTGAGTCGATTTTGATTGCGATCGGTGCAGTTGGCTCAATCGAGTTGATAACCGGCCGATTGCGATTAGTTCGGCCTCGCCTTATTTTGACTGTGATCAGCGCGCCATTGATCGGTAGTGCTCTGTTATCCGTCGTAGCATACTTTGGGCCATTTGCCTCAAATCCGCAATTGTTTTGGGCGTATGACAGTGGTGTCACGCAAGTAGCTAATTACATTCGCGATCAAGCCGCTTCGACGATTTTTCTGACCCCCTACGATCGATTTTACGAAGCGATCGACATCACTTTGGCTGAGGCGAATCGCCCGGCCATTCAGAGTTATAACGGTGCAACGTGCGCTCTGTTTCCCGCTGTCACCGATCGATCGACAGAATGGGTGGTAGTTGTCGAGAAAGACGATCGGACCGTCAAAGCCATTCAGCAATTGTTTCCGTCCAGTCAAAGTGTATGGCAGATCAATTCGCCGATCGGCGTCTATGCCCGTGCGATCCAAGTGCCGGCTGGTGAGCCGGCGCAGTTGCAATTACAAAATCAAGCGCTGGTCAATTTCGATGGAAAGATTCAATTAATTGGCTTTAGTGTGTTAAACGCTGCTGAGCGTGGCAAGACATTGCGCATTACAGTAGCGCTCAAAGATCGCGTGCCGCTCGACCAGCTCTACAAAATCTTTGTGCATGTACGCGGATCGGATGAATCGATTGCGGCTCAGGACGATCGTTATCCGTGCGACTTCACGCTCAATCAAGCCGATTGGAAGCCGGGCAATATTGTGTTGCAGGATTTTGAAGTGCCTATTCCGGAAAGCATTTCGATAGGGAAGTACTCAATTGTGTTGGGGCTGTACGATCCGGATTCGGGAACGCGGCTGCCGATTAATCACTCTGATTTAGCGCACGGCGCAGACGAGGTCACTTTGGGTGCTGTAGTTGTTAAATGAGTGCGCGCAGAGCGCTTAATTTGATGGGGGGCGCAAGTGTTCTTTACGCACGACCAGCCGCCACCACCAATGGATTAGCGCGATAAGAGTGCGCGCTACTCGAGGAAAATTAAAGAACTGCGAGCCGCCATACTGCCGATACCAGTGATGGACGGGCACTTCCGCAATTCTATAGCCTGCATCTTGAATCTTCTTGACCAGCTCAAAGGTGATCGTCCCTGTGGTGGACTCCAGCGTAATGTGATCGAAGATCGATCGACGCATCAGCCGGAAATCGCAATCGACATCGTGGATGGTCAGGCTGAAAGCAAGTTTGACGAAGTATTGATACATCAAGCCAATCACCACGCGGTGAAAGGGATCGTGGCGTTTGATCTTGTAGCCATTCACCATATCGATGTCATCAACAATTTGCGAAGCCAGCAGCGCCAACTCGCGCGCGTCATACTGCGCATCGCCGTCCGTGTAGAAGACCCAGTCTTTACGGGCTGCGGCGAAACCGGCGCGCAAGACACCGCCGTAGCCGCTGGGTTGATCGTTGTGGATGACACGCAGCTGCGAATATTTGCCAGCCAGGTCATTTAAAATTTGCGCCGAATCGTCTTGACTGCCATCATTGATCACGATCACTTCATAGTCAGTGGTGATCAGCGGCAACGTTTGCAGCGCGCGCAGAATCATCGTCGGAATTGTGCCGGAGTCGTTGTAGCACGGGAAGAAAGCGGTCACGCTCGATAGCATCATCCCGCGGCAGCCTTTCGAGCAAACGCGATCACGGTCAGGCCGAAGGGTAAGCCGGTTGCGGCGATTAGCGGCGCTTCGGCGCTGAGGATCGATCGGAGGATGCCGTTGATCGCGCCGGGATCGAGTGTCAAATCGGAACCGCGTTGATTACGACCCAAGACGCGCTCACTCAGCCGTTTGAGCACGGCGATCGGGAACAAAAACATATTGGCATAGCTGGTATGCTGCGGCGTGAGGCCCGCTCGTTGCAATTCGGTCTTGATCTCCGAAGCGGTAAATCGATGATCGGTGTTCACTGCCGCATCGTGTTTGCCGTGAAGCCAGCGATACGCGGGCAGGCGCAGCAAGAGCGCGCCGTTCGGTTTCAAGACTCGGGCGAACTCGCGCAATGCATGCGCCGTATCCACACCGAACTCAGAGATAACATCGAAGGATGTGATCAGATCGAATACCCCGCTGGCGTAAGGCAGTGTCATGGCCGAGGCTTGAGACAGAGCTCGAAGGCCGCGCTGCCGGCAGAATCTCAAAGCTTCAGCGGCAAAATCGAAGCCGAAGGGTTGACCATAGCGGGTGAGATAATTCAGAACAGCGCCAGTGCCACAACCCGCATCCAAAATCCGCAGTGCGCCCGATTGAGCAAGCTGGCGATCGAGCAGATAGCAAGTGATGCGTTCCATGCCGAGATACCACCAATGGTGATCTTCGACCTGATACATCACTTCATACTCTGCGTGATTCATGCGCTAAGGCTATGGACTGAAAAGCTGGATGTTGTCGAAGTCGACTTGCATTTGATTGCCAGTGAGCGGACCCGTATCATTCTTATCCCATGAAAAGATGAAAACGCCATACTTTGCATAGGATGCTCCTTTGTAGGTGTTATCCGTCGCACTGATCAGCAAATGTCCATTGGCATAAACCTGAATTGTTCCATTGCTGGTCGACCGTGTAATGTGAACTTGATCCCAGCCGCCGGCGTTTCCGACGAAATCAGAGGGTAATGAGCTGCTGCCCAACGTATGGCAGGAGTTATTGCCTGCGTTCGAGCTACCGTCACATCGGTCTAACTTGACGCCGATCGGTTTGCTGGCGTCGATGGGGTAGAAATATACTCGGTAATACTTCTTATTGTAAGCAAACTGTGATAGATCGCTGCCAAAGGTATCGCTGCTGGCGTTGAAGATAATGCCATACCAGTCACCTAAATCATTGTCCGGGCAGCCAAACAGCACACAGCTCGCATCGCGTTCGTAATACACGATCGGCGAGATGTCGACAAAGAGATCGAAGCTGTTTGGCGCAGAATCGTTAGGTGAAGTTGCGACAAAGTGATACGTTGCATTAGTGAACAGCCGCAAGCTATTGCTCGGATTCCCGTGTGGGCTGGGCGCAGAGATGGGCACGGTGCATTGGCCGGGAATGCATTGACCATATTTCTTGGTGCCCGTGTTGTAAAATGCGCCGCCCCAGTGGGCCAGATCCGCACCAGCGTCGTCAAAGTAATAACCGAAGAGAGGCGGAGGCGGCGGAGGCGTGTAATTATTCAGGGTCAGCGGTAGATAGGCAAATTTCAACGGATTACCGATCAGTTGGGCATCGCGGATGAATGCACCAGCGCCGTTGGGGCTTGTGCTACTCTTGAATGCAAAAGCGATGTAGACGGGGCTGTTCGCGAATTGATGATTATCCAATACCAGCGATCCGCTCAGCCAGCCAGTGCCACTGATAGCTGATGAAACATGCCCACTCGTATCCGCCCCATAGAAAGTTTGCCCGTCAAAGGAGTAGGCCCAGGTTAAGCAATCGCCGGAATAAATTGGGTAACAGGCGCCGGGTGTGGTGTCGAGATAATAATCAAACAGTAGTTGAGCTGACGCGTAGCGGCTGAGATCGAGTGGGCCGTAGATCAGCCACGTATCAAGGTCCTGAGGATAAGGTGCGGAGGGAGTCATCTGCGCACCCGCCGGCCAAGCGCTGGGTTGGAAGCCGCCGGAAGTGACCGCCCCCCAATAGTAATTAGCTGCGTTCGTATTTGTCACCACGCGCCACATCGTTCCCGGGAGGTCAAGTGTAGTGGTCGGTGCAAATGACGAGTCAAAAGTCTCAGAGAAGATGACTGTGCTTCCATTGTACGGAAAGCCGACATCGGCTGCTCCGACGCTGGATACTTTGTGGACAGTAAAGGGCGGATGCAAGCCGCCGGCCGCAGATTGAGCTGAGGCCGATCGATCGAAGCTGGCCCAGGCGGCCAAGCCGATCAATGCGAGGACGGCCATCGCCGCACATATTTTCAGGTATTTTAAAATAGACATTTG
The DNA here is from genome assembly GCA_041497495.1 of Anaerolineae bacterium. Taxonomy (GTDB): domain Bacteria; phylum Chloroflexota; class Anaerolineae; order Fen-1058; family Fen-1058; genus JBGQGR01. The sequence continues at coordinate 4,865 of JBGQGR010000247.1, forward strand.
ATTATCACCTTCTGGAATGTGTAACCCTTCCGATTACTCTTCAGGATCAGGTGAGGCAATCGGTTTTTTGGTTGCATCTTGAATTTCAAACAGCACGGCCAATTTGCCCCGTGTCTCGGCATCTAGACCGCCCGACTTGGCATGACTGCGCAGCCACTCTTTGAGTTTCTTCGCATGCACCGCCGGGATAGGCGAATCGGCCGCGTTGACTTCTGCCTTCGGACTGCCGAATACAATCATCGGTTGAATCTGAACTTCAACGTCCGGCAGTTTTTTGGCAAGGAAACGCTGCAATGAACCGGCTTCGACTTGAGCATCGCGCGCCGGATTGCCGAGGCTATCTCGTGTCATCCAACCGGATATTCGCCGCAGGCTGCCGATTTGATGCCGCCACTTGCCGTCGCGGTAATTGATCGAACCGGATTGCGATTTTACTGTAAATACAATGCAGGTGTTGGGTGTCAAGAAGACGCTGCCCCCCGGTGAAGTATATTCATAAAGGGTATAG
>JBGQGR010000248.1:0-5351 GCA_041497495.1 Anaerolineae bacterium
CCGATCGAGATGACGGTGACGCCGAGTTTCAAGTAATGTTCGTATTCCTGCTTGAGACGCCGCACGCGTTCGATCCCGCAGCTGCAGCCATAGTGTCGCCAAAAGAGCAGCAGTGCGGGTCCGTCCTGCCAGAAAGCTTGCAGATGCACGGGCTGCCCCGTCATGTCCTGCAATTCAAAATCCGGCGCTTGATCGCCTACTTGCAACGGCACTTGGGTCCAGCGGATGCGTGTAGGACCTTGCTTAAATCCCTTGAGCCATTCCTGCTCGGCGGCGGCAATCTGCGTTTCCAAAAGTTTTGACATGTCTCACTCCTGGTCGATGGTGTGTCTTCCATATGCAACAACGCGCACCGAAGTGCGCGTTGATGAAAGTCTTACATGTTGCTTGATCGCAAGAACTTCAGCGTCTGGCGGCGGCTCTTGCGAACTTTTGCCGCTTTCTTGCGCTTGCGAACGATGCTGGGCTTTTCGAAGAAGCGCCGGCGGCGCACTTCACTCAGAATCCGATCGCCCTGAACGACCTTGTTGAAGCGTTTGAGCGCTGACTCAAACGACTCATTGTCATCTACGACTACACGTGCCAAGAAAATTCACCTCTCTCTCCGGACCATACTACCCTCAGTGCAACGGTGAGGATTATAACCGCGCCGCTATGGCTTGTCAACTAACGAACATAAGCCAGCTCACCTAAGGTGTTGAAGAATTCTTTAACGCCGATTTCAGTCAAGGCGCTGGTTTCGATATAGGGAAAACCTTGGCTGTTTGCCCAGGTTTCTGCTTCTTCCCGCTGGATGGCCCGATACAGATCGATCTTATTGCCGACGACGACGTAGCGGGCCGCGGGTGCGATCTTGGCGATCTCGGCCTGCCAGCGCGGCAGGTTATCCCAGGAGAGCCGATCGGTGACATCGTAGACCAACGCAACAGCCCGTGCGCCGCGATAAAACGAGCCGCGGAATGAATCGAAGCGATCCTGCCCGGCGATGTCCCAGATCGATAGTTTGATTTTCTGCCCCTTTACCTCGACAATGGCGGTCTGAAAATCAACGCCGATAGTCATCACGCGTGAGGCTATAAACATCCCTGCACTGTAACGCCGGATCAAACTGGTTTTGCCGACAGCGCCATCACCAGCCACGACGACTTTGACAATCGGGATTGATTTCGTTTCCTTTGGATCGCGCGGAGTCGCTGATATATCCAATCGGGTTTACATCTTCCTGACAGCTGAATCGATCCGTTCCAACGCTTTCTGGATATTCTCGATCGAGTTGGCGTAAGACAAGCGCAAAAAGCCCTCGCCGTATGATCCAAAAGCCGTGCCGGACAGCGTGGCAACACCGGCTTCATTCAACAAATAATCAGCCAGCTCTTTAGATTTGCGGCCAGTGTCTTCGATCTTGGGGAACGCGTAGAACGCGCCCGCCGGCATTAAGCACTTGAAGCCGGGAATTTGATTCAAGCCTTTGACGATCACATCGCGGCGTTGACGAAAGGCTTCCACCATTTGATCGACGCTGTCTTGCGAACTGGTCAACGCCTTCACACCGGCGATCTGTGTGGCAGTGGCGACACACGATGTTGAGTTCGTGATCAACCGGGCAACGGCTTGAGCCACCGGAACCGGCATGACACCATAACCCAAGCGCCAGCCGGTCATCGCGTATGTCTTGGAAAAACCGTCCAGGATGATCGTGCGTTCTTGCATGCCGGGCAAACTGGCGATGCTGAAAAAATTCTCGTCGTAAATGATGCGGCTGTAAATCTCATCTGAGAACACAATCAGATCATGAGCGATGGCCAGCTGCGCGATCTTCTCCAGATTCGATCGTTTGATCACCCCGCCCGTCGGATTGGCCGGTGAGTTGATGACAATCATGCGGGTCTCCGGTGTAATCGCTTTCTCCAGATCGTGAATGTCAAGGGCGAAACCGGTTTCCATTTTCAATTGAAGCGGCACGGCATGCGCGCTGACAAAGTGGATCATACTTTCGTAAATCGGAAAGCCGGGACTGGGAAAGATCACCTCATCCACACGCTCGATCAACGCCATCAAGCCATGAAAGATGATCGGCTTGCCGCCCGGCACCACCACCACCATCTCCGGCGTAACATCGATCTGGCGCGTGCGGCTCACGTATTCGGCGATCGTTTTGCGCAGTTCCGGGATACCCGCCGAGGGCGTGTAATGCGTAGCATGATTGTTCAGTGCGTGTGTGGCTTCATCAATGATGTGCTGCGGTGTATCAAAGTCCGGTTCGCCAATCTCCAGGTGAATCACATCGCGGCCCTGCGCTTCCAGTGCTCTGGCGCGTGCTAATACCTCAAAGGCTGTCTCGGTGCCCAAACGGCCCATGCGTGCGGCTAATTTCATTCGATCGATCTCCCCCGCGTCCTCAGATTGAACTTAGAGCGTCATTGTACCATGATAAATTCTCAATTAACAATGAACAATGACAAATGAAAAAGCAAAGTGAAGAGTGAAAAGTGATGCGTAGTGCGTGTTGCGTGGTGCGTAAAGCCTGAGCCCTGATCCCCCGATTAACTGATCAACTGACATTGACCATTCGCTTGATTTCACCTATCATTCCAGCATGAAAGTGCGAACTCCAGCCAGCCACCAGCTCGATCTTGCGCCATATGCCGGCCGCTGGATTGCCGTGGTTCGCGATCACGTTGCCGGCGTGGGGCGCACCGCGCACGAGGCGGCCGCTTCAGCGAAGACGACGCGGCCCAAAGAAGAACCGCTGGTTTTGTTTGTACCGGAGAACTTCAATGCTGACAAGGTGACAGGCTGATAGGCTGATCTCTCAAAATGGAAATTATCCAGTCGCCTTGCCAGAGTGTTGCCTTTTCAAGTGAGGAATTGATCTTTGTTTTCAATTCTGAACGATCCACTGATTACCACCATTCGCTCGATCACCACTGAGCGCAACATTCACGCGTGGCTGGTCGGCGGCGCAGTGCGTGACTGGCTGCTCGGTCGATCGATCCACGACTGGGACATTGCCGTCGAGCGCGACGCGATTCCGCTCGGACGCGCGTTAGCCGATCGATTGCAGGCCGATGTGTATGTTCTTGATCCCGATCGCGATACGGCGCGGGTCATTATGGCGGACACGGTGATCGATTTTGCCCGATTGCGCGCCGGTTCGATCGAGGGCGATCTTGAAGCGCGCGATTTTACGATCAATGCCCTGGCGATCGATCTCGCTGAACCCGATCGGTCGATCGATCTCTTCAACGGCCAACGCGATCTGGACGACGGCCTCATACGTGCGATTAGCGAAAGATCATTGACTACCGATCCGATCCGCTTGCTGCGGGGCGTGCGGCTGTCGGCCTCGTTGTCGTTTGGCCTTGATCCGATCACCGCTGGTTGGATCAAATCGCATAGCGGCCTGATTCAATCGGCGTCAGCCGAACGCGTGCGGGATGAACTGTTAAAAACTTTAATCGAACCGGATGCAGCTGATAACTTGCTGCTGCTGGATGCGTTCGATCTGCTTCAGCATGTTTTGCCCGAAGTGGCTGCCATGAAAGGCGTGGAACAATCGCCGCCGCATCATTGGGATGTCTTCGAACACACGCGCCGCGTCGTCGATGCACTGGAATTGATCTTGACGCGTGTCTTAGGCTGGCCGCAATCCACCGACTCGGCGGTGATGCAGCCGATCATTCCGGCGTTTGTGTGGGATGGAATGATTTACACGCTGGCGCCATACGCCGATAGTTTACGCGCGCATTTGCAGATCGATGGGAACGATCTGGAACGATCGAGATTGAGTTTGCTCAAATGGACGGCGCTGCTGCACGACATCGGCAAACCATCAGCGCGCAAGCTCGATCCGGACGGACGTTTCCGCTTTTTCACCCACGAAGATGTCGGCGCGGAGCTAGCCGCCGATCGATTGCGCGAACTGCGTTTCAACAACGACGCGATCGATCGCGTTAGCGGCATCATTCGATCGCACATGCGGCCGCATCACTTGGCGAAGAGCGAGGTCACCCGCCGCGCAATCTACCGTTTCTTTCACGCCTGCGGCGATTACGGCGTCGATGTCCTGTTGTTGTCCATCGCCGATCGCTTGGCGACGCACGGCCCCGATCTTGAGCGCGAGTATTGGGTGTCGCGCCTGGGCATGATCGATCGAATGCTGTCGGCGTACTTTGAGCAGGGAGCGCCGATCGTTGCGCCGCCGCAGATCGTCACGGGCGATGATGTGATGGCGGCATTGAATCTCAAGTCGGGCAAACACATCGGGGCGATCCTGGAAGCGATCCGCGAAGCGCAGGCGGAAGGGGAAGTGAGGACGAAAGAGGAAGCACTGGAAGTTGCCAGAAAGATCATAAGTGAAACGTGATGCGTGAAGATTGATAGGCTAATCGTTTGCTGCTTAATCACGCATCACGTTAGCATGCATCACGTTCTACCCGAACCATTTAACTCCCACCAGTTTTTCAAACATCCACCCGAATCCCCACGCATTGATCGCGATCGAGATCAAAATCAAACCCCGTTTCCACCATTTCATCTCGCCGATGCCCGCCGCCAGCAAAATGATCCACACTGGCGCCGCATCGAACAAGTACCGATAACCGAACTGCAGCGAACCGGTGTTGTGATACAGCCACAACGGAATTAGCGTCGAGAGTAAACCGATCCACGCGGCGATGACGATCGGATCGCGTTTGCGAGCGTTGAAGATCAAGAGCAGCGCGGGCGTAACGATGAAGATGCTCATGCCGAGCGGATTTGGTGTGATCGATGCCGACGTGTCGGAAATGTCTGCGCCTTGAATCAAATAATCGCAGGCGCGTTTGATCAGACTTGGCACCCAGCCATTGATCTCCGGCGGCGCAAGCAATGAGACGGATAAGTTGCACGGCAGGAACCGCGGATTGAATCCGCCGTATTTCGCGTACGTCGAGGTGAGATTCTCCGCGCCTGCAACATACGCATAACCGAAGTCGCCGATCGATCCGAAGCGGGCGTAGTTGTAGAGGCCATGCGCCGCAAGCCCAACAAAGATAGCTATGAGGAATGGTGATAGTTTAACCACGAAGGCACGGCGCCTAGCGGCCCACCGCCGCAGTGCGGCGGGTATGAGCAGACTCAAAGAAAACTTAGTGTCTTTGTGCCTTTGTGGTAGATTCGATCCAATGAAGAGGATGATGAAGAATGGAATCAACGCCAACGCTGTCGGTCGTGCGAAACCCGCGCAGGCCAGCCACAGACCGGCTAAGAACCATCTTTGTTTGGTGAACGTTTCACGCACGGCGAGCAATGAGAAGAACACGGCGACGATATGTGCGGTGAACCAATACGTGCCGAGCGCTGCAAGATAC
>JBGQGR010000249.1:0-5338 GCA_041497495.1 Anaerolineae bacterium
ATCGTCGGCTTTCCGGTTCATCTCGCCATGTTAGCCGGAGCAATCCTCGTCGTCTTAGCGGGCATCATTACCATGGAAGAAGCTTATCGTGCGATCGAGTGGCAGGCCATCTTCATGATCGCCGGAATGTACACCGTCAGCCTGGCGATGGTGAAAACTGGACTGGCGGGTATCATCGGCGCGGGGATGGTCAACGTTGTAACGCCGCTCGGCCCGATCGGGTTGGCGGCTGGAGCGTATCTGCTCAGCGTCCTGCTCACTCAGTTCATGGGTGGACAAGTCACCGCGTTGGTCACCGGCCCGATCGCGATCAGCGCGGCGCTGACTCTGCATGTCAACCCTCAGGCAATCGCAGTTGCCACGGCGATCGGCTGCTCGGCCTCATTCTTCACGCCGATCGCTCATCCCGTCAATGTCTTGATGATCAGTCCGGCGAATTATCAATTCCGGGACTTCTTTCGGATCGGTTGGCGTCTCACGCTTATTTGTTTTGTGATGTTGCTGATCGGCATGCTATTGTTTTGGAAACTGTAATGCTATAATCTTCTCAACCCGCCATGAGCACTCCACCCGGCACGATTCTGTGCGTCGACGATGATCCATCGATCCTCGAATTGCTGGATCGAATCTTCGCCAAATATTCCTACACGATATTGCACGCGGCCGACAGCACCGCCGCGCTGCAACTGGTACAGGATCGATCGGACATTGATCTGATCTTATTGGACATCATGCTGCCCGGCGGTCTGGACGGCGTCGAGATTTGCCGGCGTATCCGCGCCGATCAAACTCGAGCGTATGTACCCATCATCATGTTGACCGCGCTGGGCCAGACCGAACACATTGCCACCGGCCTGGATGCCGGCGCCGACGATTAAATCACCAAGCCCTTCAGCCCGCGCGAGATTTTAGCGCGAGTGCAAGCCGCACTCCGCCTGGGGCGTGCCCAACGGGAATTAGTTGAAGCCCAAAATCGATACCGTGTATTGGTCGAAACTTCGCGCGATGTCATCTTCGCGCTGAGCAATACCGGGCAGCTCACCTACATCAGCCCGGCCTGTCTAACACTGACCGGCTATACGCCTGAAGAACTGCTGGTTGATCCTCAACCCTTCGCACGCCTCCTTCGCGTTGAAGATGCCCAGCGTGTCGCGGCTTATTTTCAACAAGCGCTCACGATCAGCGATCCGGCCGAACTCGAAATTCAGATCGTCCGTCAAGATGCACACAGCCGGTGGATAACGTTGACGTGCGCAGCGATTCACGACGCGCTGGGATCGACCAGCGGGGTTCAAGGCACTGCGCGCGACATCACGCAGCGCAAGCAGATCGAAGCGGCCACCTTGCAGCGTGCGCAGGAATTAGCCGCGCTGAATTTGATCGCCACGCGCGTCAATCAATCGCTGGAATTGGAAACCACGCTGGGCGAAGCGCTCGACACGTTGATGGAAGTGCTGGGTATCGAGTTTGGCACGATTCACGTTTTGCAAAACGGCGAGTTCAATTTGCGCGCCGCGCGCGGCCTGCCGGACGAGGTGGCTCACAATTGGCATCACCTGTTGGGCGCGATCGATGCGGCGAATTGGCAGGTGCGTGACCCGATCGTGCTGCGCGTCGATACGACCCCTACCATCGATTCGATCGGCAGGCCGGATCACGCGCTGGGCATCCGCGCTTGGATCATTGTCCCGCTGCGGCAGCGCGGCGCATTGAACGGCCTGCTCGTGTTAGCCAGCCGCGCGGCCAACAAATTCGATCCATCGGAAACAACGCTCATCGGCACGGTCGGCGAAGAGATCAGCGTTGCCATCACCAACTCGCGCTTGTATGAAGAAACGCGGCAGCGCGTGGAGGAGTTGGGCTTGTTAAATGAAGTGGGCCGCATGCTCACCTCCACGCTCGATCTGGACAAAGTGCTGCGCGTAATCATGGAAGCCACGGTCAGTCTGCTGCAAGGTGAAGCGGGATCGGTGCTGCTGCTCGATGAAGCCACCGGCGATCTCGTGTTTGCGGCCGCAGTTGGCCCCGATTCCGAAACCATTGTGGGCTTGCGCTTGCCGGCCGGTCAAGGCATTGCCCATCGCGCCTTGAGGGAAGGCCGCGCGTTATTAATCCCTGACGTGCACCAAGACGATCATTTTTTCGCGGGCATCGATCAGCTGCCCGGCCTGACCACTCGCCGCTTGATCGCCGCCCCGCTGCGCACGCATGGCCGCATCATCGGCGTCATGGAGATCATCAACAAGCGCCGCGCCGAATTCTCCGATGCCGATCTGCGCATCCTCGATCTCTTGACGCCCACGGCCGCGGCCGCGATCGAAAATGCGCGGCTGTACGCGCTCGACACGCAGCTCAGCGCCGAAGTCCGCCGCCGCAATCGCGAACTCAGCGCGCTGCACGCCATCTCCGCCGCGCTCAGCCAATCGCTGGAAATTACCAGCGTGTTGGATGTCTCGCTCATGATGATCCAACCGTTGTTCGATTATGCGGAAGGATCGATCGGCCTGCTCACTGACGAAGTATTGACTTACTTGGCAACTCATTCTGTCCCTCCGCGCGGCTCGCCCGCGCCCGATCGGGCTGAGCTGGCCGATCGGTTTTCACGCGATGCCATCGACGCGCGCGCCGTCAAGATCATTGCCCGGATCGAACAGCTGGATGATCGCTCGGCCAGCAGTTGGCGTGCAGCCGGCATCGGCGCGATGGTGGCCGTGCCGTTGTGGGGACACGATTACGTTCAAGGTGTGCTCCAAATGATCTGGCATGCGGCGCGTGATTTTACCGACGAGACCGCGCCGCTGCTGGCCGCGATTGGACAGCAGATCGGTGTCGCCGTCGAACGCGCGCATTTATATGAAGTGGCCCAAGGCCGCGCCAAAGAGATCGAACAATCTTACGCGCAGTTGGTGCAGTCAGAAAAGTTGGCGGCCACGGGCCGCTTGGCGATGTCGCTGGCGCATGAGATCAACAATCCGCTGCAAGCGATTCAGAATTGTTTGTACTTGGCATTGGAATTTGATCTTGACGAATCGCAGAAGACGAATTACCTGAAACTGGCGCGCGAAGAAGTGGAGCGGTTGAGTATTCTGGTCCAAAGAATGCTCGACTTCAATCGTCCAACACCCGAAACGCAAACCAGCGCCGATGTCCAGGCCGTGCTCGATCGAGTGCTGGCGCTATCGGAACAAAAACTGCGCCACAACCAAATTGAAGTGCGCCTGACTCCATCAGCGGAAAAATTATTCGCCCATACGGCTTCGGATCAATTGTCGCAAGTTTTCTTGAATTTGATCGTGAATGCCACCGAAGCGATGGAGGCGGGCGGTATACTGAAAATCTTTTCAAGCCTCAGCGGTGATTGGATCGAAACTCACTTCAGCGATAACGGGCCGGGCATTCCGCCCGAACACCTACCGCACATCTTTGAACCGTTCTACACGACGAAGAGCGACGGCACCGGCCTGGGACTGGCGATCAGCTATACGATCATTGAGCACGCCGGCGGATCGATCAGCGTGGACAGCCGCATGGGCGAAGGTACAACGTTTGTGGTAAAGTTGCCAAAAGCGGCGGAGAAGAGTGATTAGGGATTGGGGATTAGAATTTAGAATCGTGCCGCATAGATAGACTGCCTAAGACAGGGTGTATAAAATGCCTGAAGTTTTTGAAAACCTGCAAGTGTGGCAGAAAGCCCATGCAGTTAATTGCAAATCGTACCCAATTTTGTTAAGGCTTCAACTCCTGATATACTGTTTCCAGAATCTAATTCCTAATTGACTAATCGCTGATCACTGACCAACTATGTTACAAGGCACACACCTTCTCATTGTCGATGACGAACGGACAACGCGGCTCTCTTTGTCCGAAATCTTTACACTGCGCGGCGCGATCGTCTCCGTAGCCGCCGATGGACAAGAAGCATTGGCGAAGATTGCCGAAGCCGAATACGATTTGATTATCTTGGATATCAAGATGCCCGGCGCCAGCGGATTGCAGGTTCTGGAAGCGGTTCAGAAAAAATCACCGGCCACAATTGTGATTCTACTCACCGCGCATGCCACCGTCGACACGGCGATTCACGCGCTGCGCAAAGGTGCCTTTGATTACATTCTTAAGCCCGCTCAGCCGCGAATGATCATCGAAGTCGTCGAACGCGGTCTGGCGAAGCGACAGGATCATCTGCGAAAACAGAATTTGGTCGGTTTGATGGCGCAGACGGTAGAGGCTTTCAAGGACAATACTGGAGTGCCAATGGCCGCCAGTTCCCAGGTCGATCCGCTAACGGATCGACAGGTGACGATCGGACTCATCGGCGTCGATTTTGATCGCCGCGAAGCTCGCATGGCCGATCGCTTGCTGGATCTGACACCAACCGAATTTGACACATTAGCCTATCTGGTACGGCATGCCGAACGCGTGGTGAGCTGCCGGGAAATGGTCCAGGCCGTTCACGGCTACGAAACGACCGAGCACGCCGCCCGCCCCATCATGCGTGTCCACATTCATCGGCTGCGACAGAAGATCGAAACCGACGCAAGCAAACCCGATCATCTCCTGACGATTCGATCGGCCGGCTACATGCTGGTGGCACAACCGCGCGGCAAATAGCGCCAGATGCGGCCTTCACCCGCCCACTCCATCGGTTCCCGCCTGAATTTGAAAGTCTTCCGCAATAAATTTGCAATCATCTAGAAATCATTTTTGATCGGCTGTATGCTACTCTATAGTAACCAGCGCTGGCTTTTTAAGGAGAGCATGGTCGATTCACGCATCATGGTCGTCGACGACAAAGAGCGTATGCGCACATTTATTTGCGAGAGCTTGATCACGCTCGGCATCACCGATCGGGCGATCGGCGTTGCCTCGGCCGAGGAAGCGTTAGCGGAAGCCGATCGATCGCCGATCGATCTGGTCATCAGTGACATCCGCCTGCCCGGCCTCAACGGCCTCGATCTGGCGCGCCTACTTCATCAGACTCATCCGAACACGCGCGACATCGAACGCGCCGCTGACGGTTGGGCGGTTGAAACCTTACTCAAGAAACCTTTCGGCTTGGACACCTTAACCGGCAGCGTGATATCCGCCTTGCAAGCCGCACGCTCAACTTCAATGCGTTTTGCTCAATGGACTTCAACCGAAGTTAAACAGCTCTTGACGACTCTACAGCGCGACAGCGGCGCAGGCTGGATCGGCCTGATCGATACTGCCGGATCGATCGTGCTGGACACCGGCCCCATCGATGCTTCAAGCTCCGTCGCCGAGACCATCAATCAACGTGGGTGGCTGCCACTCAGTGGATCGAGCCACCCGCTCAAACGCCGCTTACTTCATTTATATG
>JBGQGR010000250.1:0-5310 GCA_041497495.1 Anaerolineae bacterium
CACCCTGATGCGCCGAGTAAGTATCGTGGCACAGTCCGGCACGAATGCCTTTCAGTTTATTCGCCGCGACGCACGCCCCTACCCCGCTACCGCAGATCACAATCCCTCGTTCGGCTTGATGAGATTGTACCGCTTTGCCGACCGTCAACGCAAAATCTGGATAGTCGTCATTGGGATCGATCGAGAACGCGCCGAGATCGATCGGTTCGTGGCCGGCCCGTTTGAGGGCTTGGATCATTTCGGCTTTAAGCGGATAGCCGCCGTGATCCGTTGCAATGGCAATCTTCATTATTGATCCTTTGCATTAAACCACACCATGCTGAGTATTCCTGAACATCTTAAGGTTACACCAAAATCTTGAAAAGTGATAATGGACTTCATTACGAGTGTGCAACAAAAAGAGCGATCTAAATTCAGATCGCTCCCGCAGATGGGCTGGAAAGGGGTCGAACCTTCACGTTCTCTCGAACGGGAGATTTTAAGTCTCCTGCGTCTGCCATTCCGCCACCAGCCCGCGACCACGATTGTAGCACGTGCGTGGACGTGTGACAAGACGCCTTATAGATAATTCAATTCGTGCGCCTGCTTCGCCAACTCTTCACGAAAGTCAGGATGGGCAATAGCGATCAGTGCCTTGGCCCGCTGGCGAATCGTCTTGCCGTACAAGTCGGCGACGCCAAATTCCGTCACTATGTAATGCACGTGATTGCGCGAGGTCACCACACCTGCGCCCGGTTTCAACATCGACACAATCTTGCTGGCGGCTTGACCCTTGATCAAGGTCATCGCTGGTAGCGCGATGATCGGGATGCCGCCATTACTGCGCGACGCGCCGTAAATGAAATCGACCTGGCCGCCGACGCCGCTGTAAAAGCGCGGGCCGATGCTGTCCGCGCACACTTGCCCGGTCAGATCGACTTCGATGGCCGAGTTGATCGCCACCATCCGATCGTTCTGGGCAATCACGAACGGATCGTTGACGTATTCGGACGGGTGCATTTCGACGATTGGATTATCGTTCACAAAATCATACAGGCGCTGCGTGCCGAGCATGAAACCGGCGACGATCTTGCCCGTGTGCAGCGATTTGCGCTCACCATTGATGATGCCGCGCTCGACCAGATCGATGATGCCATCGGCGAACAATTCGGTATGAATGCCCATGTCTTTGTGATTGGTCAATTGATGCAGCACCGCATCCGGAATGGCGCCGATGCCGGTTTGCAGCGTGGCCCCATCGGGAATAAGACCGGCGATGTGTTTGGCGATTTGCCCGGCAACTTCCGATGTGCTGCCCATATTAATTTCGGGCAATCGATAATCGACCGGGATGATGTGATCGATCTTGGAGACATGGATAAACGAATCGCCCAGGGTGCGCGGCATTTGCTGGTTCACTTCGGCGATCACGATCTTTGCCGATTGAGCGGCAGTCTTGGTCACGCCTACTTCAATGCCGAACGAGCAGTAGCCGTGATCATCGGGCGGGCTGACTTGGATCAGCACCACATCCAGCGGCAAATGACTTTTGAACAGACCGGGGATTTCAGACAAAAACACGGGTGTAAAATCGGCTCGACCGGCATTGACCGCCGCTCGAACATTGTCGCTGATGAACAAAGTATTCACACGCAAGTGAAGTTCCATGCCGGGTTCGACGTAGGCCGCATCGCCCACGGTCAGCACCTGCACGATCTCGACATGCTGCAGCTGCGGGGCATAAGCCACCAACGCCGACATGACTTTCTGCGGCACCGAGCAGTTGCCGGTGAGGAACACGCGCTGGCCGGATCGAATGGCGCGCACGGCCTGTTCGGCTGTGGTTACGCGCTGCTTGTAGATCGAAGCCCAGCCATTCATGCTGAGACCTCGCTCATCAATGTCGGGCTGACAATCTGTCCATTCCGCGTGTTTACCCCGCGCGCCAATTCGGCATCCAGCTGCAGGGCAGCCTCCAAACCTTGACGCGCAATCGCTTGGATATACGGCCACGCGGCGTTGTTGAAGGCATGCGTGGCCGTGCGCGCCGTGACGGCGGTCATGTTCGGCACGCAGTAATGAAGAATATCCTCGACGATGAACGTGGGATCGCGGTGCGTCGTGGGCCGGCTGGTTTCCACACAGCCGCCTTGATCGATCGAGATATCCATGATCACACTCCGCGGCTTCATCGATCGCACCATCTCACGGCTGATCACCATCGGCGCGCGTGCGCCCGGCATCAACACCGCGCCGACCAGCACATCGGCAAACTTCACCACCTTGTTCAAGTTAAAGGTGTGCGACACCATCGTCACCACCCGGCTGTCCAAAGCCCGATCGATCTGCTGCAGCCGATTGAGATCATGATCGAGCACATACACGTTAGCGCCCAGGCCAAGAAACGCCCGAGCGGCATGTGTGCCGACTGTGCCCGCGCCGACGATGACGACTTCCGCCGGCGGCACACCCGGCACACCGCCCAGCAGAATTCCTTTACCGCCATGATCATTTTGCAGCAGCGTGGCTGCGACCTGCGGCAGCATCCGGCCAGCGGCTTGCGATAGCGGTATCAACACTGGCAGGGAGCCGTCGGCGGCTTGAATCATCTCATAGCCAATCGCGGTGATATTTTTGCGCAGCAAGGTTTCGATTTTCGATTGCCGAGCTGCGGCCAAATGCAAGAAACCCATCAATGTTTGCCCGTCGCGCAGCCATTCGATCTCGTCATTCATCGGTCGCGCAACCTTCAAAACGAGTTCAGCGCGATTGTAAACTTCCTGCGTGGAGTAAACGATGCGGCCACCGGCTTGTTCGTAATCTCGATCGCTGAAGCCCGCCCCCACGCCCGCATTCTTCTCGATGTAGGCCGCATGCCCTTCGGCGCTAAGCAGCTGCACGCCGATCGGGGTCAGGCCGACCCGATATTCACTTTCACGTCGTTCACGCGGGACACCAATATCCATTAATTTATCTCCTCAATCAAAACGAAATATAAGATCGAGAGGTAGAGAAAGAAAATCTCTATCGCTTCGTCCGGCTATCGATCTGACTTCATTATCTTTCACTTCGCACGAACCAGCAACACCGGACACTCGGCCGCATGCAAAACTCGATCGGCCACACTGCCGTACGTCCAGCGCGCAATGCCGCTGCGACCGTGAGTCGACATGGCGATCAAATCCGCGTGAATGTCGTGCGCGTAACTGATGATTTCTTCAGCCGGTTGGCCAAAGCGCACTTCACTGTTGACCGCGTTGCCGTTTTGATTGAGCTGCAATTCAATACTGCGCAGATAGTTGCACAACTCATCTTCAAGGCGGCGGCGCTCGGCCTGTTCATCAATCGGGCGGCCGGGATAAACGGCCAGTGGATACAGCATCGCCGAGGCGGCCGCGGCATCGATCACTTGCGCGATCGACAACAGATAGATTGCAACCTCGGAGCGGCCTTCGATCAGACCTTTGACATGCGGCAAGACCTGCTCGGCTAATGGCGAGCCATCGAGTGTAACGAGAATTCGTTTATACATGCTATACCTCCTGCGCTAACCACTGAGGTTGCGTTACAATTAAGCGTAGCATCATCGACAAAATCCCGGCAGTGAGAAACGTCTCTTTCTGTTTAGGTGGAATGTCACGCTGCAATGATGCGTTTATGCGAATGTTAGATAAAGAGATCAGCCAATGGTCGTTAGTCATTCGTCGTTGATCATTATCGTTACATGTTAGAATTGCGAGATGATGAATCCCAAAATTGATATTCTGGTGATCGGTGGTGCGTCGCTCGATGTGCTGCACCTCACCAATAAACAAACTGTCTCAACGGCAGGCGGTGCCGGTTTATACACAGCCTTAGCCGCGGCTCGATCCCGTGTGCATGCAGGCATGTTTGCGCCTCGGCCTGATCCAATGCCAATTGAATTGCAGCCCGCCGCAGATCGATTGACGTGGATCGGACCCGGCATTTCGCCCGATCAACTTCCACACTTCGAGATCGCACATTACGGACAGGGACGCGCCGAATTAGTCAACGCCGCCTGGGGCGGCGAGATGCTGCTTACGCCAGAGATGCTGCCAGGCGATCTGCTCGGTGCACGCTGCGTGCATGTGGCCGCACTGCGCAACACCGATCGACAATTCAATTTTGCGGTGGCCTGCAAATCGAAAGGCGTGCGCGTCTCGGCCGGCACTTACGGCCATATCTGCGCCACCGAACCGGATCGAGTCCGCGCGCTGTTCAATCTCGTCGATTTATTTTTCATGAATGAGAATGAAGCGACGCTATTATTCGGCAGCGTTGAAGCTGCTCGCACACAGCCCGGCCACATTCTATTCATTACATTAAGCGCGCACGGCGCAGTGGTGCTTCAAGGCGATCATGCTACCCACGTACCCGGCGTCCCGGCGATCGATCTCGATCCCACCGGCGCCGGCGACACATTTTGCGGCGCAACTTTAGCTGCTTTGGCGCGGGGTGATCAACCGATTATGGCCGCAAAATCTGCCGTGATATTGGCCGCTGAAATGATCGGCGCCGTTGGGCCGACGCGCTTGTTATCCGATGAGTCTGCACCGCAAATATCGATCGATGATCGCTGTCGGCCCATGCCGGATCAAATCAAACGCGTCGCCGATCTCATCGCGCGCCTGCCCGAAGTACAGCCTTTCAATTTCACTGGCGATCTTTTTCCAGCGATCGATCATCCGCGCGCGCTGGATTTTTTCTTTGCGGTCACACTTCAGCAATTTGGTTTTTGGCATCTTGCTGAAGCTCAAGCCGGACAACAGTCCGGCGATCAAGCGGCGGATTTTCATCCGCCGCGAGCGTATAGATACTCCCACCCTATGATCGCCACGCTCGATGGTCGCACACTCAAAGGCTCCGACTATTTGTTTTACGCCTACTTCCGCCAACTCGATCGCGATCCAGATTTCTTTTCGCCATCTCGACAAGCCGTGCTCACTCGATCTGATCTCGAAACAGTTTTTCGAGCCGACGACGGATCGAACCCCATGCCAGCGATCGATCTGCATGTGCAGCTGGCTAACTCTTTCGGACGCGATCTGCTATCGATGGACAGTACGGCCGCGCAGTTGATAGGTTTAGCGAATGAATCATCTCGTCCGCGCCAAACATTTTTAACTCTGCTGGATCACATCGGTGGCTACAAAGAAGATCCGCTGCGCAAGAAATCGATGCTGTTGGCGTTGATCCTGGAACAGCGGTTTGAAAAATTTCTGCGCCCTGCTCCGCACGAACCCGAACCACCCGTGATCGATTATCATTTGATGCGATCGTGTCTGCGTACCGGCCTGATTGAAATTACCG
>JBGQGR010000251.1:0-5295 GCA_041497495.1 Anaerolineae bacterium
TAAAGGAACTTGAATGGAAGAGCCGCAAATCCAGGCCCAACCAGCCGAACAACCCAAAATCAAATTGCCGCCGGTGCTATTCAGCCAGACGCAGGATCTTATCGCCCACGTCGCTGAGCATTTAGGGGGTACGTTCATCGCTTACTGGCACAACTCCAGAGGCTCGGTCTGTCACGACGATGTGGTGGCTTTGTATGAGATTTTGGAAAAACTGGGCAAGCGCGACGTAATTTATCTCTTCATCAAGTCCGGCGGCGGCAACGGTCAGGCCTCGCTGCGGCTGGTCAACTTGCTGCGCCAATATTGCGATCGATTGATCGCGCTGGTGCCGTTGGAGTGCGCGTCGGCCGCGACCATGATTGCTTTGGGCGCGAACGAAATCCTCATGGGCCCGATGGCATATCTGACCGCCGTCGATACTTCGCTCACGCACGATCTCTCGCCGGTCGATCGGGACAACGATCGGGTCAGCGTCAGCCTGGATGAGCTCACGCGCGTGATGCGGCTGTGGCGCGGCGAGCAGGCCGAATCGAAAGAGAATCCCTATCGATCGCTCTTCGAGTACGTACATCCGCTGGTGATCGGCGCGGTCGATCGAGCGGAATCGCTCTCGATCATGCTGTGCAAAGAATTACTGGCGCAGCATATTTCAGATGAAGCGACAACCGATCGGATTGCGAACACCCTCAACGCCAAATATCCTTCGCACAACTATCCCATTCTGTTTGAAGAAGCGCAGAAGATTGGCTTGAAGGTTGGTCACATGCCGGCCGACATCAATACGCTGCTGTTGGAATTGAGCGAGCGCTACAGTGAGATGGGCCAACGCGCGACGACCGACACCGATGAGATTCACGCGCACTCGAACGAGATTCTCAACATCTGGGAATCGGGCGATATCCAAATTTATTTCCAGCAGGACAAAGACTGGTTCTATCGCGTCGAAGAGCGCCGCTGGATTTCGATGAACGACAACAGCATCTGGCGGCGGATCGATCGGGCGAACGGCAAAACCAAGAAGGGCGTGCTCCACATCGCATGATGTTTGCGATCGCTGGAGTCGATCAACATCGATACCAAAGTGAGGATCCCCTCGCGCCGCCCTTCGCGCGTTTTGCTTTTCATATGCGATGCTGGCGCAAATCTTTAATGAAGCGAGCATTTGTTTTTCCTCTCAAACCGCTTCGCGCCGCTGGATGAGTAAGCATGAACACGAAGACTCTCGTCACCTTAACCCTAATTCTCACGTGGCTGTTGGCCGCTTGTCGCCCGGCGACATCGGATATCCCGACATCGGCGCCTTCGATTTCAGCCGCGTCACCCACCGCAGAAATCGCTAGTGCGACAGCTATCTCAGCGGCTACGGCCAGCGCCGCCACCGTAGTGCCGATCGTGATTACCGTAGATTTCAATGCCACTCCACTACCGATACCTACGCCCGTGCCGCCGACGTCGATCCCCACGCTGGCCTCGGGCGCGTCGCCGACCGAATTGAAATATCAGCTGTTGAGCGAATTTCCCGATCTGTTCTTCTGCGATCCCGACTACTATCCGGTCGCCCACGCCGACGAAATGGACTTAGCGAAGCAGCGCTTTCCCGAACTGCGCGCCAACCTAGAAGAGTTTCAAGCGATTCTAAATCACACCGAACTCAGCGGCCTCACTACTTTTACCGATGACCAGAAATTGCTGATCTATCGTCAACACAAGAAACTAGCAGCGATCTATTTCACGTTAGTCGGGCATGAGTATCAGTTTCAATTCCAAATCGCCGATAACAATGGACGGGGCTTCAGCGTCAAAGGGCTGATTGACGGCAATGGATCGATCACCGTCCAACAACGCGATCCCAACATCGCCATGTGCCCGATCTGTTTGGCTGCTCGGACCCGGATCGATACCCCGCGCGGGCCGGTGGCCGTGGAAGACTTGCGCGTGGGCGATGCGATCTGGACGCTGAACGAATCAGGCACGCGCATCGCCGCGATCATTTTGAAAACGGTGCGCGTGATCGTGCCGGTCAATCATCGAATGGCGCATGTCGTATTGAGCGATGGACGTGAACTGTGGGCGTCGCCCGGCCACCCCACGATCGATGGACGGACGTTGAGCGATCTCCAACTCGGCGCTGGCTTAGACGGCGCGCGCGTCACTCTGGTTGAACGCGTCAGCTACGATCAACCTGCGACCTACGATGTATTGCCGTCGGGCGAAACGGGTTTCTATTGGGCAAATGGAATCTTGCTGGGCAGCACGCTGATGAGCCGCTAGCTGCACATGCTGTGATGTCGTGCGGGGCGCGTTGAACCCCCACCCTTGCCATCGTCATGATCGAACAACATTCATCGCCCTCCCCCGACATGTCGGGGGAGGGGAAGCGATCTTAACCGATCAGCATCACAACCTGGGTGGGGGTTGTCATCCCGCGCGTCACCCTTCGCTCGTTTTGCTTTTTATCTCAAATCATATACACTTTCATTCGAGGCTACATCGCATGGAAATCCTCTCGCGTTATCTCACCATCGACAACGCTCAAGTTCATTATCTCATCGCAGGCCAACCCGGCCGACAAACGATCGTGTTATTGCATGGCCGGAGTTTCACAGCGGCGACGTGGCAGCAAATCGGCACACTCGATGCGGTGGCGAATGGGGGTTATCAAGCCTTTGCGATCGATCTGCCGGGCTTCGGTCAATCGGCTGCGTCGGCTTCACGCGATACCTGGTTAGGTGAACTCTTTGATCAGCTGGCGATCAAGTCACCGCCGATCTTGTTGGCCGCATCGATGAGTGGCAGTTACGCTTGGCCATTCATCACTTCACAGCCTGAACGCATCGCCGGATTCGTGGCTGTGGCATCTGTGTCGATTCGATCGTATCAAGACAAACTCGATCGAATCACAGCGCCGGTGTTAGCCGTTTGGGGCGAGCATGACGATCTCATTCCCATTGCCGAAGCGGAACTCCTGGTGCGATCCGTCTCACACGGTCGATTGGTGATCATCGCGGGCGGATCTCATGCGCCGTATATGAGCGATCCAACAACGTTCAACGCGGAGTTAATCCGTTTCATTGAAGAGTGCAGTTGAGCCATGCGCCAAAACATCAAGCGTGTGCCTCGCATTCGCGGCACGACCTCGGAGATCGATCAACGCGCCAAAGACTTGCGGCATAATCCGACGCGCGCCGAAGCACTATTGTGGGCGCGCTTGCGCAATCATCAATTGAACGGCTTGAAGTTTCGGAGGCAGCACCCGCTGGGACAATTTATTGCCGACTTTTGTTGCCCTGCCTGTCGATTGATCGTTGAACTCGATGGTCCGATTCACCAACGGCAAATTCAACACGACCAAGATCGAACGCAACGCTTTGAAGGATTCGGCTTTCGAGTCATTCGCTTCACGAATGATCGCGTTGAACATGATATAGTGAATGTGCTGAAAGAAATTGGTGTGGCATGCGAGGAGTGACTGCTGACAAAGGCCCCCTCCCTGTCCCTCCCCCAACAATTGGGGGAGGGCACACGACGTCGATCGATTTTGTTCTCCATATGGGTGGGGTCAACGATCCGCTTGACGCCCTCCCCGCTTCACGCGATAATCAACCCCAATGAAATGCCCCACCTGCGGATTCGATAATCCAATCGGCTTCACGTTCTGCGGCAACTGCGGCTCGAAGTTAGGTGCCGCCGAAGCGCACGCGCCGATCGCCGAAACCGACCTCGATCGCCTGCGACCTTATCTCACGCCCGCGCAGATCGATGCGCTGCCACCCGCCTCGATCTGGCGCGACAGTGATACAGCAACAACACTCGATCAATTGAGAAAGTTGCTCGACGCGGTCGTCACTTATCTGCCGCGCCATCTGGTCCGCGTTGAATTCAATCGCTTGAACGATCAACCCACTTTATCCGGCGGTGAATTTCTCGACGGCACGTTGTTGTTCGCGGACATCAGCGGCTTCACTGCGATGTCGGAACGCTTAAGCACCTTGGGCCGTGAAGGCGCGGAGCAAGTCACCGAGATCATCAATCGCTATTTCGGCGCGATGCTGAAAATTATTTTGGCGCGCGGCGGCGATCTGTTCAAGTTCGGCGGCGATGCGCTGCTCGTCTTCTTCGCCCACAGCCTCGACGCGCTGGAAGTCGCGCTCGAGATGCAGCGCGCCATGTCTGACTTCACGCAGGTCAAAACCACGGCGGGCACGTTCCCGCTGCAAATGAAAATTGGCGTGAGCCGCGGGTCAGTGTTCACCGCGCGGCTCGGCACCGCCACGCAGCGCCAGTTCGTCGTGACCGGCTCCACCGTCAATGCCACTTCGCGCGCGCAATCGATCGCGTCCGCCGGGCAGATTGTCGTCACACCTCAACTGTATGCCGCATTGCTGAATGATCGATCCGCATTTCGATTTTCGCCCGCGCCCGATCGGCATTACACCCTTGAATCGATCGTGCAGCCGATCGGATCACCGGCGCGATCGGATTCGGTCCAATCGATCGATCTCTTCCCGTCCAGTGATATCGATTCCGTGCGATCGATCACGCGTCTGCTCGATCGATTGATCCCCTATCTCCCGATCGGACTTCTGCCCCGCTTGATCTCCGATCCGTCCCAGCGGCAATCCGGCGGCGAGCATCGCCTGGTTGGTGTGTTGTTTGCCAACTTCATCGGGGCCAGCGAATTAATAGATCGCGCGGGGTCGGATCAAGCCGATCGGATTGCAGAACAATTCAATCGCTACTTCATCAAGATGCTGGATGCGATTACAAAGTACGGCGGCGTCGTCAACAAGATCGATCTATTCGATCGCGGCGATAAATTGATCGCGCTGTTCGGCGCGCCGATCGCGCATGAAGACGATGCCGAGCGCACGGTTCGAGCGGCGTTGGAGATGCAATCGGCGGAGAAAGAAGCCGGGCCGCTGCTGATCGCGCAGCGCATCGGCGTGAACACCGGCGTCGTGTTCGCGGGCGAAGTCGGCTCGATCGATCGACGCGAATACACCGTGATGGGCGACGTGGTGAATTTATCGGCACGGTTGATGAGCGCCGCCGCCGATGGCGAGTTGTTGTTGTCGAACGCAATGCGCCGCAAAGTCTCGCCGTTTTTTGAAGTCGCCGATCGTGGACATGTTACCGTCAAAGGCAAAGCGCAGCCCGTTTCGGTGTATACCATCGTCGGACGGCGCGCGCAGCCGGAACCGGTGCGCGGCATTCGCGGTTTGCATTCGCCGCTGGTCGGGCGCGAAAAAGAATCTAAACTCGTGCGTGAAGCCGCCGTGAATTTGAAACGCGGCA
>JBGQGR010000252.1:0-5288 GCA_041497495.1 Anaerolineae bacterium
CGCCGCTGATCTGCAATCGATGCGCCGTCGTTTCCAATAAGCAGCGCAGCATTTTCGGATTGGCTTCCAATTCGGACAGAAATTCGTCGCGGGGAATGATCAGGACATCGCTGGCCCGGCGCGCCACCGCGCCCGTCGATCGAGGCAGATTGGTGACCAGCGACAGTTCACCGAAGCAATCGCCCGGCCCCATTTCGTTGATGACCAACTCGCGGCCATCCGCCGTCGTCAGCATAATATCGATCCGGCCGGAGTAGACCACATAGGCTGACTCGGCCGGATCGGAGTAACTGAACAGCATGTAACCTTTAGGCAGAGAGGCGCTGCGGCTGACGCGGGCTAAGCGGTTTAGGGTGGCTTGATCAAGATCGGCAAAGAGTGGCACACTGCGTAGAAATGCAATCACTTCTGGAACGGAACGCCGCGATTCTTTCATCGCTTCACTTTCACCGTCACCAGCGTAATGT
The DNA here is from genome assembly GCA_041497495.1 of Anaerolineae bacterium. Classification (GTDB taxonomy): domain Bacteria; phylum Chloroflexota; class Anaerolineae; order Fen-1058; family Fen-1058; genus JBGQGR01. Next base: position 468 of record JBGQGR010000252.1, read on the forward strand.
CGTCATGCGGCATTAACGGCTGGGTATATTCGACTACCCGATCGCACAGCTGCGTGCAGATCGTCTGCGCCGACTGAGCATGCAGGCTGCGCAGCGTTTCACCCAAGCGCACTTCGCCGAACATTTGACGCTGCGGATCGAACGCTTCCGTCACGCCGTCGGTATAGATCAACAGCGTGCTGCCTCGCGACAATGTGATCCGCTGCTCGTCGATGATCGGTTCCGGCAGCATGCCGAGGGGCTGGCCCAGATCGATCGGGAGTGGCACTTCATGGCTCTGCCCATCCAGCACCATCGGCACATTGTGTCCGGCGCGCACGTAATGAAATTCCAGCGTAGCGCAGTTCAGAATGCCATACAGTACGGTCACGAACATGCCCGAAGCATTCATGCTCAACAAATGCCGGTTGACCATCAACAAAGCATCGCGGGGTGAAGCGGCGGCGCGGCTGGCTTCCGCACGGATCAGACTATAAGTCAGTGCCATGAACAGCGAAGCCGGCACGCCTTTATCGGACACATCGCCGACGATGAGGCCAATTTGATCAGGGCCCAGCCAAATCATGTCAAAGAAATCGCCGGCCACCGCGCGGGTGGGCATCATCTTCCCGCCGAAGTCAAAGCCTTTCACCTGCGGCAGTTCGCGCGGCAGAATGCTCTGCTGAATTTCACGCGCCACCGCCAACTCGCGTTCCAGTTTTTCCTTTTCGACGATCTGCTCATGCGCGGCGCGGAGTTCATTATAAGCCACGGTGAGTTGTTGATTCTTATCCTGCAGGTCGCGGATGGTCAAATCTTCCGAATCTTGCAGGCGCGTGCTTAACACTCGCACCATCTCATACGCCAACTTCGGCTGCCGATGCAGCAGCGCGTCAAAATCGACGCGAGTCATTTCCAACAGGTGCAGCGGCGTGAGCGCGCGCACGCTGGCCGTGTGCTTGCCATCGACGCTGAACAAGCTCATTTCGCCAATGAAAGAGACCGCTTCGCGTACGCCCAACAAGCGTTCATCCGGCGTGCTTAGCGCTTTAATGATTTCCACCTGGCCATCGATCAAAATATAGAAGTGATCTTCTCGGCGGCCTTCGTGGAAAATGATGGTATCGATGGGGAATTCAAACGGCCGCAGCGATTTGGCCAGATGCGCGATCTCGTGCTTCGGCAGTGAAGCGAACAGCGGCACTCGGCTGATCAAATGTTCAGTCATGGAACACTCCGACCGACATCCGCTCAGCGGATGAGGGTGAGCGCCTCACGTGGCAGACACCGCCACTTTATCCGTCTTCACGGAAAAGATATGCACTTCCACGGTCTTGCCTTTGACCTGTACCATGCCTTGATCGTCCACTTCGATGTCAGGGCTTAACCCGGCGCGTGTCGTTTCATCAATCACAATCGGCTGGCCGACCACCTTGGTATGTGATTCCAAGCGCGCTGCCAGATTCACCGTATCGCCGACACACGTATAGGTGGCGCGCTGCTGCGTGCCGGTATAACCGGCGATCACTTGTCCGGTGGCAATCCCCACACCGATTTTGATCTGCCGTTTGTTCTGCGCGGCTTGATCCTGGTTGAAGAGATCGATCAGCTCCACCATCTCCAATGCCGCGCGCACCGCCAGCTCTTGATGGTTCTTGTGCGGCAGCGGCGCGCCGAAGACGGACATCAATCCATCGCCGACCATTTGATTGACCACGCCGCCATGTCCGCCGATCGCATCGAACATCAGCGCGTAATAGGTATTCAGCAGCTCGATCGTTTCCGCCGGCGTTTGCGATTCGGTAATCGTCGTGAACGATCGGATATCGGAGAACATCACCGACGCTTCCACGTACTTGCCGCCCAACTCAAAGCCGGTCTGCATCAGATCATCGGCCACTTCTTCGGTCGCAAATTTGCGAATGAGATCACGCTGCTGATCGCGCAGGCGTTTCTTTTCCAGGCTGGCATTGATGCGCGCCTTGAGCAGCACCGGATTCACCGGCTTGTGCAAATAATCTTCCGCGCCGATCTCGATGCAGCGCACGACCATATCCAGCTCTTCCGACGATGAAGCCATGATCACTGGAATGTTACGCAGCTGCTGATCGGACACCATCAGCTCCAGCACTTGATAACCATCCAACTCAGGCATCAACACATCCAGAATCACCAGATCGAATGGCTGCGCGTGCAGCATGTCCACTGCCTGCCGCCCATTCTCCGCAAAGGAGATGGAATGACCTTGCTGCTCCAAGCTGCGCGCTAACAATAGTCGATTGACTTTGTTATCGTCGACGATCAACAATCGACCGGTATAGCCCTTACTTCGATCCATGCTGCCAATCCCTTAATGCGGTTTTAACTCGATCGAACTCGGCAGTTAAAGCGGTCAATTTATCGCCCACCTGTGCGAGGTCGCCGGCTTTGCCCAGCAGTTCCAATTCTTTGGCCTGCGTCGACAACTGCAGCGCGCCGAAGCTCGCGCTGTTGGACTTCAACGAATGCGCTGCGCGCCGAAACACATCGGCGTTATTGTCCTTTAAAGATTGCCGCAGATCATTCAGCATGGTCGGCGCGTCGCCCAAGAACGTATCGATCAGTTCCTTCACAAAGGCTGAATCCGTGCCCGCAATCAAACTCTGAAAAGTAGTGGGGTCAATCACCGGGTCTGACATACATCCTCCTCGACGCGGTCGCCGCTGTGGGATTGGCTCTAATCATACCATTGTTGTTTCAAACTGTTTATTCGTTAATGCCGAAAGTGGATGAAGATGCGCCCGAAGTTTCGATCGTCCTTCTCCACCCGATGATATAACTGCCGGATGTGACTTTGATTCAGAAAGCGCAGCACTTTCTTTTTCAACTGCCCGCTGCCTTTGCCCGGAATGATCTCGACCAAATCGATTTTTCGATCGATCGCTTCGTGGATAATCCGATTGAGTTCACCGTCAATCTGATCGCCGCGATTATAGATGTCATGCAGATCGAGTTTCAGTTTAGCCATGTGAGTAAGTGTTGTTGCGCTCTGTCACTCCCGCGAAGGCGGGTGTCCAGTCATTTCGATCTGGATTCCCGCGATTGCGGGAATGACTATAAGTCTACCAATAGTCATTGCCGACCGTACCCTCCGCTGCGCTACGGGCATCTTCGACGAGGACGCGGTCGGAGAGCAAATGCTGAACGAATAACTTCCAATTACGACTGCTTAGGCCGCCAGGTGTACTCTTCCACTTCGACGGCTAACGGCTTGGCCCGCTGCAAAGCGTTGACTAACTCTTCAATATGGATCGGCTTGCTGATGTAATCATCCATGCCCGCGGCCAGACACATTTCTCGATCGCCCTGCATGGCGTTCGCGGTCATCGCCACGATGCGCGGCTGCGCGGCAGCCTTCAACTTGCGAATCTCCCGTGTCGCATCCAGGCCGTCCAACTCCGGCATCTGCACATCCATCAAGATCACATCATATTTCTGCCGCTCCACCGCTTCGATCGCTTCCAGTCCGTTGCCCGCCACATCGGCGCGATAGCCCATCTGCTCCAACAAGCGAATAGCCAGCTTCTGATTCACAGCGTTGTCTTCAGCCAGTAAAATTCGCAAGGGCAAACGCTTGGCCATGTTCGGATCCATGTGCGGCTTCGCGCTAACGGTTGGCGCTGCCCGCGGAGTGCCTTCGGTGGCGAAGATGCCGATCATCGCATCGAACAACGCTGAGGGTTTCAGCGGCTTGTTGAGATAGGCTGCAATCCCGATCGATTCAGCGTCGGCTTCGCGGCGGCCCAATGAGGTAAACAGCACCAGTGGAAGTTTTTTTGCATCACGCTGTTTGCGAATCTCTTTCGCCAATTCAAGGCCATCCATCTCCGGCATGTGCATATCCAGAATCGCCACCTCGAACGGATCGCCGTGAGTGAGCCATTGCAAGGCTTAACGCGGCGAAGCGGTATCGCGCGCCAGCATGCCCCACTTCTGTAATTGCAAATTGATGATGCGCCGGTTCGTATCATTGTCGTCGACAATCAACACGCACTTGTCCTTCAACTGCGGCTGCGCACCGCGCAGATCGCGCCGCGTGTGTTCCGGCGCTTTGGCCGCGCGCGTTTGAATGTTGAAATGGAAAGCGGCGCCATGACCAGGCAGGCCATCGCTTTCCGCCCACATGCCGCCGCCCATCAATTCACTCAAGCGTTTGCTGATCGCCAAACCCAATCCAGTGCCGCCGTATTTACGCGCCGTCGAGGCATCGACTTGGCTGAACGATTGAAAGAGCCGGCTCATTCGATCAGGCGGAATGCCGAGACCGGTATCGCGCACCGAGAAGTGCAGGCCGAAGTCCAACGAGCCCGAACTGCCCCGACCCGATTGTCCACCGGCCGCTTCACGGCTTCGATCTTCCTTCACTTCTAAGACGACTTCGCCGCGCTCGGTAAATTTCACGGCGTTCGACAATAGATTGAGAATGATCTGGCGCAGCCGAGTGACATCACCTTGAATAACCGGCGGCACGTGATCGTCGATCGTGTATACGAGATCCAATCCTTTTTCAAACGCGCGAGCCGCCATGAGATCGAGCGTGCCTTCCACGCACTCGCGCAGATCGAACGGCTGGCTTTCCAAATCCATTTTGCCCGCTTCGATCTTGCTGAAGTCCAGAATGTCGTTGATGATCGTCAATAGCGCATCGCCGGAGTTGCGGATGATTTCGGCGAACTCGCGCTGCTCGTCGTTGAGCGGCGTATCCAACAGCAAACCACTCATACCGATGACGGCATTCATCGGCGTGCGGATTTCGTGGCTCATGGTGGCGAGGAACGCGCTCTTGGCTTGATTGGCCGAATC
>JBGQGR010000253.1:0-5287 GCA_041497495.1 Anaerolineae bacterium
AGGCGCTGGCCCTATCCGTTTTTGAAGAAGTAACCGCCATTCGTGCATTCACCACTGGCGGTTGCCACACACCTGAATGTCAAGGATGCACTGGCGGAACTATCAATATTCAAATGATCAAGGATGCACTGTCGGTTCGCAGGTGATGATAGCACACATTCATTCAAGCAAACGAATTGGGCCACCTGTTTTGCCAGCGAAGGTATAATCAACATATGAGCGGCGATTTGAACGAGCATGATCAATTGGTAGCCAAGCTACGCGAATCGGGCGTGCGCTATTTAGTGCCGACAGATGCGCGCGCCGATGAATCGCAGCCGCTGAACACACTTGACCTTTTGAATCGTCTGGCAGAGAGCGGCGATCCGCGTCTGCGCCATTCGATGATCGGTCTGTTCATTCTGCATTCTAACTGGGCCGATTTCGCGGAGCAATTAGCGGCTTTGCTGCAAGGAGCGGCTCGCATAGAATTGATTGCGCATTATATGGCGGCAGTGTATTTGCAGCGCATGTGGCGCACGCGGCTCAGCTTCTATTTGGATGTTCAGTTGTTGCCCGATCTTTTTTCCAAACAACTTGATCTACCCTCGCCGGAAGATCGATTCGGCAAAACCGGATTGCACGCGTTGGCAAATTGGCACGCGGCGCAGACCAATCCCGCCTTCAATCATCTGTCTTCCTATGAACACGTGATGGATTTGCTGTTCGATCAACTTGAACGCGAGGCGTCAGCCCATGAGCCAGCGTGAAGAAGTCGATCAAGGCCGTATCCGGCAATTTCTTGAAACGCTTGGCCAACGCTTTCGCCATACCGGACGAATCTATCTCGTCGGCGGAACGACGATGGTCTGGGAAAAACTACGTGCGCAGACGATCGATATCGATATTGCGTACGAAGTTGCGGCTGAAGATTCCGCCGAGTTCACGCGCACCATTCAACTCTTAAAGCATGAGTTGAAGGTGAATGTCGAAGAAGCCGCGCCCGGCGATTTCATTCCGCTGCCGAGCGGCTATCGTGAGCGCAGCAAGTTTGTAGGCCGCTTTGGATCGTTGGATGTGTTTCATTTCGATCTATACAGCATGGCGCTGAGCAAGATCGAGCGTGGGCGCGACGAAGATTTGGCGGATGTGTTGATGTTGTTAGCAAAGCATGAAATCGAGATGCCGCAGCTAGAGAGCAGTTTCACAGAAATTCTGCCTCGATTCGAAACTCATAGTTTGAAAGGCAACCCCACCGTTTTTCAGAAAAAATTCAAGGCGCTTCAATCGATGTGGCAACAATCGCGCCGCTAGTTTTTGATTCATGCCTGAGCTCCCCGAACTTGAAGTCGTCAAAGAAGTCTTGCAACGCCGCGTCGTCGGGCGATCGATCGAAGCGGTGCGGATCGATCCGAAGGGCGGACCGATTATCATTCGCGATCTGACAAATCGCGGCTTCGAGCAAACTTTGATCGGCGCATCGATCAAGGGCATAACGCGGCGCGGGAAGTTTCTGCTATTCTCGATCGATCCGCCCGCCTATCTGGTGCTGAATCCCAAACTCACCGGGCGTTTGCAACTCGTTGCGCCGAATGAAAAACGCATGCCAAAAACGCACATCATTTTTTCGTTATCCAGCGCTGATGAATTACGCTACGTCGATCAAAAGACGATGGGCCAAGTGTATTTGACCGACGATCTCAATCAAGTCAACGACTATCCCGGCCTCGGCCCCGAACCATTCGATATTTCGCTTGATGAATTTCGTGAACGCTTGAAACCGTATCGCGGCGAGCTCAAAGGTGTGTTAGTGCGCGGCGAGTTCATCGCCGGGATCGGCAATGCGTATGCCGACGAGATTCTGTGGGCGGCGAAGATTCATCCGTATCGCAAGCGCACCCAACTATCGGGCGAGGAGATCGATCGGTTATATCAGGCGATCCAATCGACCTTGCGTGAAGCGATCGACAAAGTCCGGATCGAAATGGCAGATAATATCCATCTCAAGCCGCGCGAATTTATGGCGGTGCACATGAAGACCAACGAGCCTTGCCCGCGTTGCGGCACATCGATCTCTTTAGTCGGTGCAAATCAGCGCATCACCAATTTCTGCCGCACCTGTCAGCCGGGCGGGTTGATTAGAGGGATGTGAAAGGTAATAAGTAACAAGTAACGAGTAAAGGTGAATTACTCATTACTCGTTACTCGTCATTTTCTAACGCGCCTCGATTTGGAGCGTGCGCTAATTCATGGTAGAATCCTGCTCATCAATCGAATCACACGACGAAGTGTCACAGCCGCTTCGATCGTGATATGACTAAGGAGTATGGAACATGCTGGCGAAAGACGAGAAGACGAAGCTCATCACCGATTTTCATCAACACGAGACAGACACCGGCTCGGCCGAAGTGCAGATTGCTCTGCTCACCGCGCGCATCACTCAGTTGACGGGACATCTTAATATCCACAAGCACGATCAGACCTCGCGGCACGGCCTGCTGCGGATGGTCGGCGAACGCCGCCGCCACTTGGCGTACTTGAGCCGCACCAATCCGACGCGTTACAAGGAAATCCTCCAACGTCTAGGCCTGCGCAAGTAATTCAATCGGCAAATCAAGGCTCGCTTGTGAGTAGATGTGCAGTGACACTGCCATCTACTCTGTTTGCATTGAGCGTGTGGATCAAGGAGGCCGATCGCAGCCTGAGAAGTTAATCGATTCAACATCTGGTGATGGAGCATGCAGGAATTGGAGAGAGCGCGGGTCAATGACCAATGCCAAATGAAAAATGATCAAATTGTTTTGTCATTTGTCATTATTCATTTTTCATTGATTCACTTTTTCTCCAGTCCCTGACCTCCATCCCGCATTCACTTTACCGACCCCAGGAGGTCACATCATGAACGAAGCAAAAACTTTTAGCACAACACTTGGGCGTGACACCATCACGCTCGAAACCGGCAAGCTGGCGAATCAAGCCGGCGGCGCGGTCACAGTGCGCTTGGGCGATACACTCGTCCTCACCACTGCGACCATGGCGAAATCGCCGCGCGAAGGCATCGATTTCTTTCCGCTTAGCGTGGAATATGAAGAGCGGCAGTATGCCGCCGGCCGCATTCCCGGATCGTTCTTTCGACGCGAAGGCCGTCCATCTGAGTCCGCGATTTTGGTGTGCCGCTTAACCGATCGGCCGCTGCGCCCGCTGTTCCCCGAAGGCTTCCGCAACGACGTGCAAGTCGTCATCACTTCGCTGTCATCCGACTCGGAACATCAAGTCGATATTCTCGCCATCAACGGCGCGTCGGCCGCGTTGACGATCAGCGACATTCCATTTCAAGGTCCGGTCGGCGCGGTGCGCGTCGGCTACATCGATGGGCAGTTCGTGGTTAATCCTACGTCATCGGAAATGGACACCAGCCAACTCGATCTGCGGATCGCCGGCACCGACGATGCGATCCTCATGGTCGAATGCGGTGCGAACGAACTGCCCGAAGCCTTGATGGTTGAAGCGCTGGAGTTCGGCCACAAAGCTTTACAGCCAATGATCGATCTACAAAATAAAATGCGCGCGGCATTGGGCAAGCCGAAGAATGAATCCTATCCTATGTTCGGCGTGCCGACCGACGTCACCGCCACGGTTCGAGCGAAGATTGGCAAAGACATCGAAGCAGTCTTCGACAAGGGCGGCAGCAAAGCGGACATCAACGACGCGCTCGATGCATTGCAGACATCGATCGTGGAAGCGTTCAAGGATCAGATCGATGCCGGTTTAGTCAAAAATGTTTTTCACGATGTCGAAAAAGATGTCGTGCGTTCCCGCATTCTCGATCGGGGTCTGCGGCCCGACGGGCGCGGCCTGACCGACATTCGACCGCTAGCCGCTGAAATTGATATCAGCCCGCGCGCGCACGGCTCAGGCTTGTTCACGCGTGGCGAAACGCAAGTGTTGTCGATGGCCACGCTGGGCACGTTGAAGGATGCCCAAATGCTGGACGGTCTCGACGTGGACACCACCAAACGCTACATGCATCACTACAACTTCCCGCCGTATTCCACCGGCGAAGCCAGGCCGATGCGCGGCTCGTCTCGACGCGAGATCGGCCATGGCGCGCTGGCTGAGCGCGCGCTCATTCCGGTTCTGCCCAGCAAAGATGAATTTCCCTACACGATTCGCGTGGTGAGTGAAGCCTTGTCCTCAAACGGCTCAACCTCGATGGGTTCGGTCTGCGGATCAACGTTGTCGTTGATGGACGCGGGGGTGCCGATCAAAGCGCCGGTCGGCGGCATTGCCATGGGCTTGATTAGTGATGGCAAGCGTTTCTCGATCTTAACTGATATTCAAGGCGTTGAAGATCACCTCGGCGACATGGATTTCAAAGTGGCCGGCACATTGAAGGGCATCACTGCCTTGCAAATGGACATCAAGATCAAGGGCCTGTCCAAAGAAATTTTGGAGAAGGCTTTGGCGCAAGCGCGTGAAGCTCGTATCAAGGTTCTGGATGTGTTGAAGAGTGCAATCGCTGCGCCCCGCGCGGAACTCAAACCGCACGCGCCGCGTATCACCACCATTCACATCAATCCCGAAAAGATCGGCGCGGTTATCGGCCCAGGCGGCAAGATGATCCGATCGATTCAAGAAGAGACCGGCGCGCAGATCGATATCGAAGAAGATGGCACCATCTATATCGCCTCGGTTGAAGGCGCGGGTGCAGAAGCGGCGCGGGCGAAGATCGAAGCGCTGACCGAATCGGTTGAGATTGGCAAGATCTATACCGGCAAAGTGGTGCGCACCACCGACTTCGGCGCGTTTGTCGAAATCATGCCTGGCACCGACGGCCTGGTACACATCAGCCAACTGGCCGATTTCCGCGTCGAGACGGTTGAATCCGTCGTCAAACTTGGCGATGAAATCATGGTGATGGTGACCGATATCGATCCGGCCGGCAAGATTCGATTAAGCCGCCGCGCAGTGCTAGAAGGCTTGACGCCTGAACAAGCCCGCGAGATGGACAAACCCCGATCGAGCAGTGGCGGCGATCGAGGTCGTTCCGGTGGTGGAGATCGACGCGGAGGCGGCGGTGATCGTCGCGGTGGTGGCAATCGACATTAAATGCAATTCGTAGGGGCAGGCCTCGTGCCTGCCCGGGCGACCACAAGGATCGCCCCTACAATGAAATGCGAGACGCCGATCGATCCGATCGGCGTTTTTGTTTGTGGTAAACTCTGGCGCATGCCTCCGAATATGATCTTTCGTCCTGTTCGTCTTGAAGACAAACCGCGCGTCCTTGAATTCACGGCGCACACCTGGG
>JBGQGR010000254.1:0-5280 GCA_041497495.1 Anaerolineae bacterium
GGGGAGTGGTTATGTCCGTCGGCGGTACGATTGTGTCTGCCGGCGGCGTCGATGTTCGAACGTCCGGATCAGAGACTATCAACGTGCTTGTATCAGTGTTCGAGTGATCGTCAGTTGGAATGATGGCAGGCGTCAGCGTCTTGGCAATGTACGCCGCATATTGAGGCAATACACTGCGTAGATTGGATTCTTGACCGCCCAATTGGAACCCGCACGCCCCCAACACATAGGCATCCTTCATCAACTCGGCGTCATAGCGCGCCATGTTGTCAACCCACGCTTGGCCGCGCCACCCGACATCATAACCATTGCCAGGCGAGGCTTCACTCATCACCAGCGGCAGCTGCGCGTCGTCAGGTAGGGTCGCGTAGATTTTTCTGTGCCGAAGCGCATTATCCTCTTCGGTTTCAGGCTGATCGGTTTCCCAATAAGCGTGCAGCGACAGAATCGCGCCGAGTTCCTTGCCGCGCTGCAGGGCCGGCACCAAGAGCTGCCACATATCGATCGGCGGTCCGCCCGTCGGCATTGAAAACAACGCCAACCTAAAACCATTATCGTTGGCTATTTCTAAAGCTTTCAACATCCATTGATTCAGCCATTGAGCTTTAACCGGAATGTCCGGCACCGGCTCGTTTAGCGGATCGAACCAATCGGCCTGATTGAGTTTCCAGTTCTGGATCAATGTCCGTTTACGCGAATCTTTGGTCTTGGTCAGCCACTCGGTGGCATTCTTGACGGGATCGCCTTCAAAGAACCCGTCCGGCAGCCGGCTGAACTCCTCGGTCTGGTAGCGGTACACCCACTTGGTCGATGGGCTGTGCTGCGTGATATCACCGCTGATATTTTCATTGACCGAATACACAATCCCGATCGGTGATCCGGCCTCAGCGCATTTTTGCAGCCATTCGCTGAAGCCCGATCGATTCCCGCTGGAAATGTGCACGCTCAATTTGCTCATGCTGCCTCCACGCTTGCAGGATGAAGTATTGGGGCTTGGCGAGTAAAAAACACGAGCCGCTAAAATCCAGCGGCTCGTATCCGATTACGACAACATGTACTCGACCAGCAAGCGTGTCGTGGCGATGAGCGCGTCTTTGTGAGTGCGCTCATAACTGTGACTGGCCTCGACACCTGGCCCGACCAGGCCCACCATCAGATCGCCGCCGGCCAGCAGCGCCGACGCGCCATCCGATCCATAGTACGGGTAGATGTCCACTTTATACGGAATACCCGCGCTCTGGGCCAGGGCCGTCAGACTGCGCCGCATATCCAAATGATATGGGCCTTCGCGATCCTTGGCGCAGATACCCACCGTAAACTCAGTGCTGTTTTGGCCCGGCCCGACCACGGCCATATCCACGACCAAGAGTTCCTTGGCGTCATGCGGGATACCCGTGGAAGCACCGTGCCCGATTTCCTCATTAATGCTGATCAAAATCGTCAGGCGCTGACTCGGACGCAAGCCTGCATCGAGCAGGGCTTTGCACGCCCCGACAATACAAGCCACACTGGCCTTGTCGTCCAGAAAGCGCGATCGGATGAAGCCGGTGTCCGTTACTTCCACCCGCGGATCAAGCGCGATGAAATCGCCGACTTCAATCCCCAGCTGGCGCGTCTCATCGGCTGAAGTGGTGCGCGCATCGATGCGGACTTCCATCGTGTCGTCGGTGCGCGGCTGGCCTTCGACAACTTCCCGGGTATGCACATGCACCGAGGCCTTCTGTACCTGCAGCGTGCCGCGATAGACTTTCCCGCTTTCGGTGGTGATCGATACGTTTTCACCTTCGGCGGCTGTCCAGGGCAAGCCACCGATGCGATTGAGGCGAACTCGCCCGCTTGGCAGAATCTCTTTCACCATGCCGCCTAATGTATCCACATGCGCGGTCATCGCGCGCGGCCGGCTGGAGGCCTTGCCCTGCCAAGTGGCAATCAGCGAGCCTTTTGTGTTGAAGCGCGTATCCAGCTTCAGATTCGCCATCGTTTCGCGCACGAAGTGTGACGCTTGATGGGTGTTGCCGGTTGGACTGGGGATGTTAAGCAGGTCGGTCAGAAATGAAGTGATGAAACGAACATCAATATCGATATTGCGCCCGCCCGACTTGACAGAAGTAGCGACCGTCTGACCCTGATTTGCCTTTGTTGCAGGTGATTTCTTAGGTGTTGCCTTCTTTTTTACCACATTCTCCTCGCAATCTTTATGTATGAAATTGATGAATCTCAGTCCGATAAGCCCGCTGGCCAATTGAGCCGAGCGAGCAAGGGCGATTATAGCACAAGGCCGATCGAATATTCAAATTACAGTTTGGCTGCACACCCCGATCGGTTGGGGAAACCCGATCGAACATTTCGCACCGAAAAATCACACGTGCGGTACCCATGCGGTAAAACCCGCAGTGCGTACCGGCGGATAGTGATCGAGGGCAGAACAACTTGATCGCCAGCCGGGCCGATCGGAAGACGGATGAGGTAACGTATCGATGAATCGGAGTTATATAGACCCAGGCGCAGCGAGTATTGGCCGGAGGAAATATCGACGGGCAGTGAAATGTGGATGCGCTGCGCGATCACATCGCCAGTTTCCAGCCCGCGGATGGCAGTCTGCCAGCCATCATATTGCGCCACGATCTGGTCCTGCTGATCGAGGACGTGCGCAAACATTTGCAGCGATGGATCGAGGTTGCCGATCACGCGCCAGTACGTGGTCAGATCGACATTGCCGTCCGGCGAAATCTCGGTGGCTTTGAGATGCGCGCCGATCAATTCCAGTTTGCCGTCGAAATTGATCGGCCATTCGAGTGCAGTCCGATCGGTCAGGTGCAGTGTGTCGCTCTGCCACTGTGACAGCCGCGCTTCGACGGCGGGCCGTGCCTCGACGATCAATGCGTCGCGATCTATTTGTCCGGCCGAATACAGCGCGTCATGAAAATCTTTGCCAAATGGAAAACGGTCGGCCAGGAAATAGCGCGCTGATCCACGCATGGCAAAGATCACCGCGTCAGGATTGTCGCTCCACTTCACGACGAGTCGATGATCCGGCATCAAGCCGAGTTGTTGTGGCGAAAAACTATAAACCGGGGTGCCGACAACGACCGTTCGATCGATCGGCGTGTCAGCCGGATACTCGATCTTGTACAAAAGGATCGAGTAGCCCGCGCGCGCGTCCGGCAGCCTGTCACGAAAGAAGGCATACAGATTTTGATCGCGATACACCAAGCCCATTCGCAAACTCGTGGCGCTGATTGCGTACCAGCCCGGCTCGGGAGTATACGGGTTATATGAGTCCAATTCTGGGCCAATGATGAAATGCAGAAACGCGGGCATCGGCCAATAGTGGATGCCATACGCGGCGGGCAGGGCGGTGCCGAAATACGCCAAGTTCACGCGATCGATTTTGTTCTGCTCCATCCATGTTTTCAGCGCGGGCAAATCTTGACCCCAATCCAAATTTGAATCGACTAATACATTATCCGCCTTAGCCGGCCCGCCAACCAATTCGTTGAAGTATGAGAGGTGGTGCGGAAAGATCGAGAACGTGCCCACAGCGATCCATGCCACCAAAATTGCGCAACACGCAATACGCAATAGGGTAGCGGTTCGCACGTTGAGTTTAGAGAATGTGATGTTCGCGGCTTGCCCGGCCAAGATGATCGCGAAGGGCAGGATCGGCAGAATGTGCCGGTAGCCAATTGCCAACGGACTAAATAAAGCGGCGGTCATCGATAGAGCGGGTGGTAACCAGACGCTGGCGGTCGTTCGGATCGATCGACGCTTGATGATCCATACGACACCGATGACGCCCAGCAGCAGCGTCGGCAATGGCGTCTTGAGCAAGAAAGTGATCGGGAAGTAATACCACCAGCCCGTGCGGCTGATTTGCCCAAATAAAAACGTAGGATAGCCCTGCGAATATTCCGTATAGATTTTGATTAAACCCTGCCAGTAAGTTGCAGCCGGCAAGCCGCCTCGGATCTCGAGGCCATATACGATCCAAATAACCGTCAGTCCAATAATTCCAACAATTATCAAGTTCAATCCTCGACGGACGATTGCACGCCCATAAGATTGATCAGTATTTAGCGGGTGAATCAATGCCACCAAAACAAACATTGGTGCGAGGAGCAGACCGCTGAACTTGGCGGTGAGAGCCGCGCCGGTTGCAACACCAAGAATGATCAGATTGCGGCGCGTCGGTTTCTCCAGCCACGACCACAGCCGCCAGATCGCCAGCGTCATCGTCAGCGACAAACCGAGATCGGTTGTCGAGAGCCTTGCTTGCGCGATGAGGTTTGGATCAAAGGCGAAGAGAGTTAGGGCAAGCAGCGCGGCCTTTACGCCAAAGAGATCGCACGCAAAGCGGAAGATGATCGCGCCCAGCAGTAGCCCCAAAAAGAGAATGGGCAATCGGCCCAGCAAAATAATCGGGATGGCGCGATCGTAATTAACCTGCCACAAAAATTGATCGCCAAAGTCATCCGTCGCCGCACTTTGCCACGCCTCACTATCGAGCGGGAGTTGAGGATTGAGAAAGATCAAAGGCAGTGCATTCCACACATTGATCAGCGGCGGATGTTCAGTTGAGAGGCGCGGATCGCCGGTGCGCAGATAAGCATAGCCCGCGCCGAGATGATATTCCTCGTCTAGCGCGGCGGAATTTGAGGGTGATCCTAAAGTAGTCTGCGCCGCGAAGATCAACAACAGAGTTGAAGCGAGGAGCAGGTGAAAGAGACGAAGTGAAATCGTTGTTTTCACAATTGGCCGTTAACGCAAAGCAGTGCTCCCTCTTCTGAAGTGGTTTTCACCTTTTCACTTCAGGAGAGGGCTGGGATGAGGCTAATCTTCCGCCACAGCCACAATCCGATCGTCTTGACTGAAGGTGATCTTGCTCGACTTATCAGGATTAACGACAACCCCGTAGGCTTTGCTGGCATCGCCCGCGTATGCAGCGAGTTTATAGCCCAGTGCCACATGTCCGCGGCTGCGCGCCGCTTCGACCACGGTATAGAAGTTGATCGACTTGCCGAGATCGATATAGTCGCTGGCGGGCTTCAAGTAAATTTCCGAGCCTTCCGGATCGAACATGTCGGCAAAGACTGCGTTGAGTTCCTTGTTTTCGGATACCTGACTCAACATCAAACTAGTCAGCTTGTTGCTGACGATAAAGTCATCGGCCTTGGTGACTTCGGCCAACTCGCGGTTGCGCACGTCCAGCATTTCGCTGACGACGCGGGAATCATAGTGGCCCTGCTCGCCCATATCGCGCAGATGCAGCAGGGTGATCAA
>JBGQGR010000255.1:0-5275 GCA_041497495.1 Anaerolineae bacterium
CCGTTCTGCGCATGACGGCCAATTTACTTCAAGGCCGCTTCACCATCACCAATCAGACCATCACCGTTGAGCCGCAAACTTACAGCGGATTCTTGCCGCAGGCTCAGCCGCGCGAATTGATCACCACCTGGGCTGCGATCGGTGTGGACGGTCGATCGTATTCGCAATTCAGTTGGGGCCAATCGATCTTGGATGTGCCGCTCTATTTGATCGGTCGATTGATCGGCGGCGGTCTGGACTTGCGATCGATCTTGATCGTGCGGTTGATCGTAGCGCTGCTGAATCCGATCGTCATTGCGTTAACGGGCTGGCTGATCGCCCTGTTTGCCACTCGATTGGGTTACTCAACCCGCTTGAGTATCGGCCTCGCGTTGGCTTACGCGTTCGGCAGCATGGTCTTTGCGAATGCGAGCACGCACTTCAGCGAACCGGCCTTGGCCGTGATGTTGGTGCTGGCCATTTCTGCGATCGATCGCGCGCGCGCTGATCAGCCAGCGCGTTGGCTGGTGCTGGCCGGAACCGCGCTCGGCTTCACGGCGTACATCCGCGAACGATCAGTGATCATAGTGCCTATCTTTGTGTTGTATCTGATTCTCAAACACAGGTGGCTGCGGTTGAAAAGCTGGCTGGCGTTCCTCGTGCCGATCGGAATCGCCGGCGGCTTGATCGGCTTGCAGAATTGGCTGCGCTTTGGCGCGCCGACGAGTTTTGGCTTCAGTGCTTTGCAGCACACTTCGTTCACCACGCCGATCGTTCTGGGCGTGTACGGCTTGTTGATCAGTCCGGGCAAAGGTCTGCTGATCTACAACCCGATCGCGTGGCTTGGCCTTATCGGTCTTTTTACTTTAGCGAAGCATCGATCGCCTGAAGCGGCGTTGTATGCGCTGACCTTCATCATCGAAGTCTTGTTCTTTGGCGCATATGAATTTTGGACAGGCGGCTGGAATTGGGGTCCGCGTTATTTGCTGCCCGTGCTGCCCCTTTTGATTTTGGCTGCGGGTGCTTGGCTGCAGGCACATCCCTCTCGCTTGCGGCGCAGCCTATTGGTAGCAGTGTGCCTCATCGGCTTCTTCATTAACTTGCCGGCCGTGCTGGTCGATCACTCGCGTTATCTGGTGGCCTTTGGTGAGCGTGATCCCGAACATTATCTCGATCGATCGATCTTGCAGATTCAAGACTCGCCCTTGATTCAACAGTGGCCGACCGGGTTTGAAGTGGCTGCGTTGTATGCAAAACCCGATAGTTGGTCGGCCGCTCAACGCGCGATTGACGAGCATCTTCAAAGTTACACGGGCCCGAAGGATGTTGAATCACTCAGCACGCACTTGCTGTGGGTTGATGAATTCTTGCGTCTCAATGTGCCGGACTTCTGGTGGCTGCATCTTTCGTTGTTGGGCTATTCACCCCTCTTGATCAATAGTAGTGTGTTGGTCTTGTTGATCGGCGTAACCGTTTCATGCCGAAAGTTGATTCAAGGGATGAGGACGGAGGGCTGAGGGATGACCAAAGTTCCGCTCCGCAAAATTTCATCCTGCGAAGCGCCCCCGAAGCGGAGCAGAGCGGGGCTCATCCTTCATGCCTCCTCCCGCGTTGTCCTCGCGGCTATCATCTTCAAGATCATCTTGCTCGCCATGAACGCCGTGCCCTTCAACGGCGATGAAGGTGTGGTCGCGTTGATGGCGCGTCACATCTTGCAAGGCGAACGGCCGGTTTTCTTTTATGGGCAGACTTATCTCGGCGGCACCAATGCGTGGCTCGTCGCGTTTTCGTTTTCAATCTTCGGCCAATCGATCTTGGCGATCCGTATCGTGCAAGTCGCTTTGTTTGCCGCGACGTTGATCACTACTTATCATGTTGCGCGCCGCTTCGGCTTTGATGAATGGTCAGCCTCGATCGCGGTACTGCTGCTTGCTCTGCCGCCGACGATGCTGACGCTCTACACCACGGCGACGCTCGGCGGATATGGTGAAACATTGTTGCTCGGAAATATACTATTGCTTATCGCGTATCGCGTACACTCGCACCACACTGCGGATGCAGTACAGGTGGCGCCTATCGCTGATTCTACTTCGCCCCCGCAAAGCGCCCCCGTAACGAAGTGGAGTGGGGTTGCCCGTCACCCCTTGTTTCGTTGGCTGCTGCTTGGCATCGTGGCGGGCTTCGGCTTTTACACGTTTCCTCTGTTCCTTATCTATCTTGTTCCGGTCACAATCTGGCTGTTGATTCAACGCCAATCGTCGACGTGGCGCGGCTATGCAATCGGGTTGATCGGCTTCTTGATCGGCGCCGCGCCGTGGTGGATCGCGCTGATTCAATCAGGCGGGGTGTTGATCAATGAGATGATCGGCTCGGCGGTCGCAGGCTCCGTCGGCGGATCGATTCTCAATTCGATCGGCGTGCGCTTGATCAACTTCTTTTTATTCGGCCTGTCGGCCTTGTTTGGCCTGCGCTATCCGTGGTCGGCGGACTTCGTGCTGCCAATCGTGGGTGTGTGCGTTGCCGTGATCTATCTCGCGGCGTTTGCCTACGCCATTCGGCGCGGCTCGAAAATTTTGTCCCACCCCAAAATAGCGATTATGCCATGGGGCATGATCGCCGTGCTGTTCCTCACATTTCTGCTCACACCCTTCGGCGGCGATCCGTCCGGTCGATATTTTTTGCCGCTGTATTTGCCGTTAGCGATTTTCGCCGCGATGCTTTTGGCGCGCTTGCGCGAGCAGCATAGGACGTTAGTCGGATTGTTGATCGCTTTGATTCTCGGCTACAATGTGACCGGCACTTTGATCGCAGCGTCGATTCAGCCGCCGGGCATCACGACTCAATTTGATCCGGTCTCGTGGATCGATCACACTCGGGATCGTGAATTGATCGATTTTTTGTTGGCGCACAACGAAACACGCGGCTATACCAACTATTGGGTTGAATATCCCATCGCGTTTGAATCGAACGAGCAGATCATCACTTCGGCGCAACTGCCGTATCATCTTGATCTGAGTTACACACCGCGCGACGATCGATATTTGCCTTATACCCAGGCCGTGGCTCAATCGCCGCAGGCGTTCTATATCACGGTCAATCATCCGAAGTTGGATGATCTGATTCGCAGCGGCCTCGCGCGCTTGAACGTTGTGTTCGATGAAACAACGATTGGCAACTATCACATCTTTTATAGTTTGTCGCGTAAAGTCGAGCCGTCGGAACTTCAGTTGACGCCGTAGCGACTTCCCTCATGCGCCACATCACACTCCGTCGCACGCTGATCGCCATCACCTTCATTGCACTCTTCACGATTGCAGCGCGCACGCCGGCTGATACCGATATGTGGTGGCATCTGCGCACCGGCCAATACATTCTTGACGCCCGCGCGATTCCCACCACCGATCCATTTTCATGGACGATGACTGGCACACCGTGGGTCGATGTGCATTGGCTGTCGCAAGTGATCTTGTTCAGTGTGTATTCGATCGGCGGTTTTGCGCTTCTCGCGTTGTTGGTGGCTGCTTTAGTGAGCAGCGCATTCGTTTTTGTGTGGAAACAACTGGAGGGTGCAGTATTCCTGAAGGCCGCGATCACGATCTTGGCAGCCGCCACTGCCGCTGCAACTTGGACGCCACGTTCGCAAATGGCGACTTTCCTCTTCACAGCGATTCTCAGTTATATTTTATACCTTTACAAGTGGAAGCAGGTTGATCGCTTGTGGCTTGTTCCGATCTTGTTTGCCGTGTGGGTCAATCTGCACGGCGGTTATATTGCGGGCCTCATGTTGCTGGGGACGATGATGGTTGGCGAAGGAGCGCAATTCATAATTAGTAAGTTAGGGATTAGTAACTCGGAAGTTCGTACGACGAGTGAAGTTGTAGGCTTGACCTGGCCGCGATTGCGAAAGTTAATTTTGATCGGAATGATCTCGATCGCCGCGCTGCTGATCAATCCATACACGATCGATGCGCTGCGTCTGCCATTCAAAACGGTTGGCATCGGCGTATTACAGGACTTTATTCAAGAGTGGGCTTCACCCAATTTCCACCAATTATTCTTGCAGCCGATGATCTGGCTGATGCTGTTGACGCTGGTTGTCATTGGTTGGTCGCGGCGTCGATTGGATGTGACAGATGCGCTGACAGTATCACTCTTTGCCTACATTACTCTTCTGGCGCAGCGCAACATCGGCTTGTTCGCGATTGTCTGTGCGCCGATCTTGAGCCGCCACCTCAGCGCACTATTCGATCGATCGGGTTGGGCCGGGCGATCGCTGTCGCGCGGAAGCCCGAGCGTGAATGCACTGCTCATCGGTTTGATCGCCTTCGCTTCCGCGATCAAGATCGCGGCATCACTTCTGCCGACGACGATCGATCAAGAGCAAAGAAAAGTTCTGCCGATCGGCGCGGCTGATTGGCTAGCGCAGAATAAGCCGAACGGTCTGATGTTCAACTCTTATAACTGGGGCGGTTATTTGTTGTGGCGGCTGTATCCGCAGTATGCAGTGTATGTTGACGGACGTACGGATGTGTATGATGATGCCTTCTTGCGAAACTACTTGAATATCACATCGATCGCGCCTGATTACGATCAGCGGCTGAATCAAGCGGGCGTACAGTTCGTCGTGATCGAATCGAACACCTTGTTGGATCAATTCCTTGCGCGGAATATCGCCTGGCATGAAACTTATCGTGATGCCCAGGCAGTCATCTATGTGCGAGCAAAAGCATAATGCGTCATCTTGATCTCAATCGCACCATTACCTTCATTGCCTTCATGGGTGTGTTCGCGATGGCGGCACGCGTTGTCGTCGATACGGATCTGTATTGGCATCTGGCCGCCGGACGCTACATTCTTCAAACGGGCATACCGCCGGCCGATCCGTTTTCGGCGACGATGACCGGTAAGCCGTGGGTCGATATTTATTGGCTGGCACAGATCGGGTTGTATTCGATTTACAATTGGTTAGGCCTAAATGGCTTGATGCTGCTCGTCGCGATCATCGTTGTCACGGCGATGATATTTGTTTGGAAACAACTGTCGGGCGGTGTGTGGCTGCGGGCCGGTGTATTGATCTTGACGGCGGTTGCTACTTCGGAAGTGTGGACGGCGCGGCCCCATCTGCTGACGTTTTTGTTTGTAGCGATCCTTGGCTATGTACTATACCTCTACAAATGGCAGAAGATCGATCGGTTGTGGATCATCCCGTTGCTGTTCGTCGTGTGGGTCAACATGCATGGCGGCTACATCGCCGGCTTCATGTTGATCGGCGCGATGATCACGGGCGAGGCCATTC
>JBGQGR010000256.1:0-5253 GCA_041497495.1 Anaerolineae bacterium
CTTTTCGATCGAAGGCCAGCTCGTCATGAGAAGTCTATCAAGGCCATAAGCGCCCAATGCAAGAATCGCTGGCACCACCAAGACACCCATCAAAGAAGGATGACGAAAGCCATCAAAAAAGGTCGAGAGACTCGACAGCGTCGGTAATAGTACTGCACTGCCCATTAGAAAACTCATGATCACGCCGCCCGTGAGACATAGGAGCAACCGAGCGTCTTTTCGTCGGGCGAAACGAAGAGTCAACATTGCCAGCAATATTGGCACCCAGCCGATATACATACCGTAGGACTCCACATCGGCCGCCTTGCCTAGAATGGTTGTTTTGAAAAAATCAAAATCGTCAATGACGAGATTAAGCGGTGCATATTCTAACGGTTGGGCATATTCGAAGGAGGGGCTCGTGTCCTTAGCGTAGTTTGGTAGAAAATGCAGTAGTGGTACAAGGAAGACGCCCGCCAGCAACACACTTAAACCGATCGCAAGCGCATATTCACGCCATATCGGACGTGGTCTCAGTGTTTTGTTTAATATCAGAAACAGAAACGCGGGTGACCAGCTGAGTAAACTGAGCTGCACATAGCCATGTCCCGAGACAATCGCACACGCTCCGAAAATCGCCAAGAGCAATGTTGAACGCCGCCGTCTTGTAACGCCCAGATCGATAGCGGCGGCAATCACCAGACTGCAGGTTACCGTCGATACAATCATTGCAAATTGGCCGGTGTTCATGCGGGCCGCCAAATGACCGCCAACCATCGCTAACATCGCACTCCACATGCGCGGCAGCCAGCTCAACTTCAAAGATCGTGCGATCCACCATTGTGCGATGCCCGCCAGCCAGAAGCAGATGATGAGTGCGAATTTTGCTCCGTTGATAACACCTAGCAGCGAAGTCGTAATCGCGACGAGCGGATGTAATGTACTTCCAAACGGATTTGCCAGCGCCGGCATCCCGCCGTTGATGGTACCGTCCCACAAGGCGCAAGCTCCGCACTTCTGCAACTGAATCCAGAAGTAGTGCGTGTTGATCTGTATCCCGATCTCACTGCCGCTCGGCCAAATGAATGGACTCGGATCAAGGTAGGGTGCACCGATATATACAGCCCAAATAGCCAAGAGTCCGATTTCTATAATCGCAGGCCACGGTATTCGGCGCTGATGCTGCGAATTAGCTACAACCAATGCGGGCGTTTTGGTCAAGGATTCTTGGAGTAATGGATCGTAAGAAAGTAATTGTTGCGACGTAGAGAAGCGAGGTCTGCGCGGCAAACTGCGGCCAAACGGCTGGGGAGTTGCATGAGAAGCACGCAGCGAACGGAGGATGCGCCGGATCAGGATTCTCAGCACAGGGATCAACACAATCAGGATCAACGCGAAGATAGCAATTAGAACAAGCGGATCCATCGTAGACATTACCGTTCTCTGCCCGCGTAAGAGATGCTGCTAGCGAAGCGGACATCATCCGCTTCAATTATACGTCACTGCGCTCGACACTCCAAACAAAAAGCCCCTCGCTGTTTTGAGGGGCGTCTCGTTTCTATCGATTACTGATTCAGGTGAGGGGAATGCTTACTGAGCGTGGCTTTGAGCGCGTCTTGGAAGATGTTCAATGTCTCGTCGACGACTGCGTCGGTGTGTTCGTAGCATAAGAACCACGGCTCGCGATTGTCCGGCTCCGGCATGAGACCACGATCGATCATTTCGAAGGCGAACTTTTCATAGAATTCGATATCAGCGCTCGCCACCAGATCGCGGTAGTCGCGCGGGACTTTATGGCTGCCGATGAAGAAACCGAACATCTGCGGCGGCCCCATGACCACGTGCGGCAGGTCGGCCTCAACAAGAATTTTACCGATCCCTTTTTTCAGTCGTTCGCCGCGCTGGCCGATGCTGCCCAAAATATCTTGCTTCTCTAAAATCTCCAGCGTGGCATCGGCCGCCGCCGCGCCCGGAATGTTGCCGCAGTAGGTGCCGCCCATCGATACCTTGCCCGGCTCGATGACGCTCATCACTTCGTCCATGCCCGCGATGGCTGCTAGCGGATAACCGTTGGCCATGGCTTTGGCATACGTTGCCAGATCGGCCTTGACCCCGAAATATTCCTGGGCGCCGCCGTTCGCAATGCGGAAACCGGTCTTGACTTCATCCATGATCATGACGATGCCATATTCATCGCACAAGCGGCGAATGGTTTGCAGAAAGCCCGGCTCCGGCATCAAGCTCGCCGCGTTGCCCATGATCGGTTCGATGAGGATCGCGGCGATATCGCCCCATTTGGCTTGCAGCGTCTTGTGCAGCATCTCCGGATCATTGAAGGGCAGGGTGATGACGTACTCATTCAGCGCGCGCGGAATGCCGCTGCCCGACGCGACCTGCACCGGACTGCGGCGCGATCCAAACGTGCGGCTCAACGACATCGAGGTTGAGAACAAGACGTTGTCGTGCATGCCGTGATACGCGCCTTCAAATTTGATGAACTTCTCGCGATTGGTGTGCGCGCGGGCGATGCGCAGCGCATGCATCGTGGCTTCGGTGCCGGAATTGACCAGGCGAACTTTGTCCATGCCGGTCATGCGGGCGATGCGTTCAGCCACGATGATTTCCAGGGGATGAGTTGCGGCATATACGCCGCCGTCTTTAATGGCGTGAGTCATGCGTTCGACCACGGCCGGATAACCGTGGCCCAGAATCACCGGGCCGAAGCCTAGTCGATAATCAATGTAGCGGTTCTCGTCGGCGTCAAAGACGTAGCACTTCTCGCCGCGGACGAAGACGTTGGTTTTGTCGTCGCCCCAGTAGCGGAAGTTGGAGTTGACGCCATATGGCATTACTTTCTTAGCGCGCTCGAAAAGTTTCTGAGTGTTCGTTCGAGTGAGTGTCATGATAACCGTCCTCCAGAATCACTACCATAGGTGTTCGATTGTTTTGATTTTTGCGAATTGCAACAAAGCCCGATCGAGAGGGCTGAGTCGATCGGGTTAAGCGGGCTGCTGGATCGTTGTCGATCATTCAGGCTGGCGATGATGCAGTCTGATCGATCGAAGTCAACGATCAAGCGTATAAAAAATTAGGCACCGTCTTTGATCGGCGGTGAACCACATCACCCAACAATGATCCAGAAAGATAAGGGGATGATCGACGAGCAGGGGGTTGCGTATCCGCCAAGGGATAAACAAGCGGCCGTCTTCGGCGGTATCAGTGGGAATCCAATGCTTGGGGGCGGACATGCCACAATTGTAGACTTGGGTAGCAGTTCCTGTCAAGCCACTGGTCGCCAAAATTGGGAAAAGCATCACATCCTTAGTGTGGGAGCAACACTTCGAAGGTTGTGCCGCGCGCCAACTCACTGCGAACGCGGATGTGCCCGTGATACGCTTCCACGATGCCTTTGGCGATCGCCAAGCCAAGGCCCGCGCCGCCCGTTGCGCGCGATCGAGACTTGATAATTTTCGCGGCGCAGATAAATGCCCAGCCCATCGCCGACATTCGGTTCATCATCGACAATCAAGATGTGTTGATGGCTGGTCATCGCAATCATCCCTTTCAGCATAGCAAGCGCGGATTACGCACATATTTTCACGCGCGTATCGCAGCAGTCTTTTACGCGCCGTGCAGACAAGTGTGGGCACGCAAAGGTAGTCCAGCTGACTGCAGATCGGGCGCCCACGCCCGAATCACAGCGGCAGGGGAACCGCCGTGGTTAACAATGTGTGCGCGTGCCGATCGAAACTTTGATCGATCCGCCGATCTAATGTTACAATGTGCGTGCGAGGAGACGCATGGCCGAACAACATATTTTAGTTGCCGACGACAGCGAGCCGATCCGCGAAGTGATCGCGTCCTTTCTTGAAACGCGCGGCTACCGGATCGATCAGGCCGCGGATGGGCAAATGGCGCTGGACCTCTATCGAGCGCGGCAGCACGATCTGGTAGTGACCGATCTGCAAATGCCACGGCTGGAAGGTCTGCCGCTGTTGCAGCTGATCAAGACAATCAACCCGGACGCGCAGGTGATCATCTTGACCGGCCACGCCACCTTAGAGACCGCGCTGCAGGCGCTGCGACTGGGCGCGTACGATTATTTATTGAAGCCGATTGAGGATCTGGAATCATTTCACCGGCTGGTCGATCGAGCGTTGGTGCATGGCCATCTCTTGCAGGAAAACAAACGCCTGGTGGAAGAATTGCGTCAGGTGAATACTCGCCTGGAAGCGCAGGTGACCGAGCGGACGCGCGACTTGCAGGCTGCCAATGAATCATTGCTTAGTCTGGACAAACTGAAGAATGATTTTGTCTCGGTGGTTTCGCACGAACTCCGTACGCCGCTGTCGGTGATCATGTTGGAAGCCCAGCTGCTGAACCAGGCCGCGGTTTCGCTCTCGCCGCAGAAGCTCAAGCAAACTTATTCGGCGTTGATCACGAACGCCGGACGCCTGCGAGCGCAGATTGAGAATTTGCTTGACTTTAGTTTGCTCGAACGCGGCGAATTGGAATTGCACCTGCAGCCGTGTTCGGTCAATCAAGCGATCCGCGAAGTGATCGATTTGTATCAAGCCCGCGCCGACGAGAAGAAACTTCATTTGATATTTGATCGGCAGCCTAGCTCGGTGCTCACCGTCACGGCCGATATGCCGCGCCTGCGCAGTGCCTTGATTCAACTCGTCGATAACGCGTTGAAATTTACGCCAGAGAATGGAACCATCACGATTGGCGCACATGGCCCGACGACGATACCCGGTTCGGAAGTTCGAGCCGTAGCGATCGTCGTCAAGGATACGGGGATTGGCGTGCCGCTCGATCGGCAGCCGGTGCTGTTCAAGTTATTCAGTCAAGCCGATATGAGTTTAACACGCCGCTATGGAGGAATGGGTATTGGCCTGGCGTTAGCCATTCGGATTGTCGCGGCCCACGGCGGCAGCATTACGTTTAAGAGCGCACCAAATGAAGGCAGTATTTTTGCGATGTGGATTCCAAGCGGTAATGCGCCATGATCAATGCAGAATGCACAATCAAGGCTTTCGCTTAACGGTCATTTCGAGCGTTTTTTGCGAGAAATCGCTACGATCATAGGCGATTCTAGTTTACAGAAGCCGAGATTTCTCACTGCGTTCGAAATGACAAGCGAAAGTCCTAATAGTCTATAACGAGGAAGCCCATGAATTATCTCGATCAAAAAATCAATGAACACTTTGGCGGGTTGGTTGTCCGCAAGGATCTCGTCAAGTCCGTGCGTGGCAATGCGGTCGTCCCCAC
>JBGQGR010000257.1:0-5240 GCA_041497495.1 Anaerolineae bacterium
CTTCTCGATCCATGAGCGCGACGATGTTCACTGGGCTTGACGAGGCAGGGCCTGCGATGTAGACGAGCGATCCGTTATCGGCGACGCTGAACTGCGCCGACCCGCTTCCGACGGCGCGGCGGACGCCCTCGACCACGGGGAAGGGGGCGCCCAGGAGCACGAGCCGATCCGAATCGAAGCGCACGGTGTACTGCCGCCAGCGATCGGTGCCCAGTTTGATCGAATGGAGTTGAACCCGCACCGCCCGATTGGTTTTCCCGGCCCGATCGATCGACGCGGCAAGCTGATCGGCGATCCACTGCGGATCGAGATTGGCCGGATCGGGATCGATCGCTTCTGCTTTATCGAAGTAGCGCGTGAATTTGAAATCGATCGTGTCGGGCAGAATGCCGAAGAAGCCGCCGAGCGCGATCAAGAATGATCCGTTGACCGCATTGGCGACCACGCCCGGCACGAATGTCGCCGCCGCGACGCCTGCGAGAAAATGTGAGATGCCTTTCATGGTTCCTCCATCTAAATCAACCCTAACACATGCGCGATCGACGCGCCGACGCCGGCCATGTTCAACGTGATCGGGATCAATAGTATCCCTAAACAATTCATCCGGCGCGATCCGAACAGCGAGGGGATCAAACCGATCGCCGTCGCGGGGATGGCGATCAATAAGCCGCCGAGGCCGGTGGTGATAAAGATCAAACTGATCAAGAGGATCAAAGTAACCACACTGACCGTTCGATAATCGATCCGATCGATCAGCTTGATCGCCAAGCGGCTGAACAGGATCAGCAGGAAGAACGAGACGACGCCGCAGATCGCCATCGCCGCAACCACGGTGAAGTACAACTCCGGTGTCGATGGAGTATAGATCGTGCTCAACATCGCGGCCATGCCGCCGCGCGCCAGATGCAAACCCGGCAGGAAAAACAACAAGAAACCGCCGACGTAGTACACAAACTTCGAGGTGCCCTGCGACACAATGAATGATCGTTCGTCGCGCTGAGCCGTCGCGTGTCCGGCTAAGAATCCGCCGATGCCGCCCGTCACGACCGGGAAGAATGCTGCGAACAAGCCGCCCATCGATCCGGCCGCTGCGCCGCGAAACAACAACCCGGGTGTGATCTCGATCGAGGTGGCGATGTGCTGCTTGGGCACTTGCGTGCCCATAATCAAATTAACCAGCACCATCGGAATCGCGAACAGGCCGAGGAACGCGGGCAGCAAATTTTGAAACGCGATCTCGGTCGGCACGACGCTGCGATACATGATAATGAAACCGAGCAAGCCGGAGAGCAGAAAAGTGAGAATGCCCGCGCCCAATCCGGTCCACGCCGCTCGAAAGCGCGCCCAGCCGCTGACCCCGCGATCGCCGCTCTTGGGCCATTCACTCATCAACATGAAAACGATGATCGTGGCGAGGATCCAGCCGAGATGCGGCGACAAAATAATTTGCAGCAATCGCGACGTTTCACCCGCGATGGGACTCAACACGATCAAGACGACGAGGCCGCACAATGCACCGACGCCGGTCAAGATCGCCGCTTCGTAGCCGCGCCGCTCCAGCAGCCATTTTTGTCCGGGCAAGACAATGAAGGCTGCGGCTTCATCGGGCGCGGCGAGAAAGATCGAGGGAATGGTGCTGAGCATCGCGTACCCGACGATCATGCCGAGCAGCAGCATGGCGAGTTGATCGGGATTCAACACGCTCGACAGCGCGCCCGCCGACAAGATCATCAAGCCGACCACGTTGTAGATGTGCAGCGCGGGAATCAACGCCAAGATCGAGGCGAGGATCGTTCCGAGCACGGCAATGAGCACAAGCGAGAGAGTGTCCATATCAAAACTTTCTATTGCGCACTGCGTGCTGCGTCATGACGCATTACGCAGCACGCATCACTGAATGATCACATCGTAGCCGAGCTGCGGCACCACTTGCATCCGGCCAAAGAAACCCGTCTTGCCCACGACGCGCACGGTTGCGCCGACGATCAATTTCGAAACCGGCACATAGGCGAGCACATTGTTGAAGATCGTTACCTGCACATTGCCCGTGCCGTCGTCGACGAAAATGTTTTTGCCGGCCGAAAAATCTTTGATGTCGGTAAGCGTGCCTTCGACGGCGACGATCTCGCCGGGCTTGCCCAGCGAGTTGACTTGGCGCACGGCGACGCTGCCGTTCGAGCCCGGCTTGAGGATCACAACATCTCTGCCCGATTTCGGCTGCAGCTCCAACGCGCCTTTGAAGACCGTCACTTGTGCCGCCACCGAAACTTCCGCGCCCAGATTCAAACCCGATCGGCCCGGCACGAATTTATAGGTGTTGTTGAACAACGTCAATTTGATCCGGCCGGTGCCATCGTCCAACAAGAAATCAAAACCGGCGGAGAAACTGCTGACTTCGACGACGGTGGCCTGCACTTGATAAGTTTGTCCGGCGTTGTCCTGCGACAGTTGACTGATCGTCGCAGGCGGCGCAGATGAAACCGGCGCAGCGGTTGGCCCGGGCGTGGAGGTGGATCGCGCTTCGGGTGTGGCAACGGGCGTTGAGGCTGAAGGTGGATTGCTCGGCGTTGAGATCACCGTGACTTGATCCACGGAGTCCGGCACAATTTCAAGCTGGCCGTTGAACTGATCGATCTTGCCCGTGACCGATAAAGTGACACCCACTTGGAATAGTTCGCGCTGCTTGGCTGGATCGATCCGGTCGCTCCACATCAACAGCGTGATCGATCCGGTGTTGTCTTTCAAGGTGTAACGCGTGCCTAGACTGAACTCAGCCACTTTCTCGATCGATCCATTGGTCAATACGATTGAGTCGACATCTTTGTCGGTGATCTGGCCGATCGGCTTGGAGAGGATCTCGATCGTAGGCGTGGGTGTCGGCGTAACGGTTGGATTCACCGGCGCTAAAGCCGTCAACGCGACATCTTGATTGATCTCAGGGATAATTTCGATCTGGCCGCGAAAAGTATTTACTTCACCCTGTACACTCAGCTGCGCGCCCGAGGTGATCTGCGAGGAGATCGAGAGGCCATCCCAAAAATCCTGCCAGAACAAAACGCTCACATGCTGATCGTTCTGAATCAGCGAAACTTTCACGCCCGCCGAGAACGGCGAAACCTTCTCGACCTCGCCGCTGACTTTTACGAAGCGGCCCGCGCCCGAATCGCGCAGATCGCCGATCGAGACGGACTGTGCAATCTCGATCGCTTGATCGAGCGGGCTCATATCCGAGCCGCGATTCAAGGTGAGCTGCGGAGTCGTATCGAACAACGTCACGGAGCCAATGACTTGAATGGACTGAGCGGCTGTGATCTCAGGCGCGGCGCCCAACAAGCTTTCCATATCCGACGAGATGGCGACATCGATCGAGCCGGTGGCATCGCGCAGCGTGACAAGTTTCAAGCCGGTGTACGGAACCTTGATCGAGCGCACCATGCCGCGCAGCGTCACCCCGTGCAGCGCATCCGCACTCGTGATCGATCCGATGTCGCGCGTCGGCGGATTTTCGGTGACGCGCTGCAGCGTCAGCGCTTGCGACGAATCGATGTTTAATGAAGGCACCGCCTCGCGCACGCGCAGCGTGCCCTGCACCGACACCGTATCGCCGGGCGCGGGAATTTTATCGGCGGCGATCAGTTCGTCGGCCGCGGATCGAAACGCGCTGACCATCAACTCGCCCGTATCATCGCGCACGTAAAATGTCAACGATTGCGAATCGGCGTTGTAGCTCGGCCCGCGCGAGACTATACCGTCAATCTGCACATAGGCGTAGTTGAACGACGATTCCACATCGCGTATCTTCACCTGTGCGATCGGTGAATGCGTGGCAAACAGCCAGAGCACGGCCAAGCCGAGAAACGCGACGACGATCGAGGCAATACCGAAATTGCGGATGCGGATGCGATGCTTGAGATCGGCGCCGCAGTGCGGACAAATATCGTTCGAGCCGGGATCACGACCACAACTGGGACAAGCGGACATGGGAACTCCTTTGGACCCTCCCGGAGGTTTTAGACTTCCGGGAGGATGAATCAATCCCAAACGTATTGAGCGATCATTTCTTGATCACGCTCAGACTGCAAGCCGGGAACGAAATAATGATAGTGATTAGGCATCAAACAATAGGCAATGACACTAACCATATCGTGTGGCTGATATTTCTTGATTAACCGTAAGCAGTATTCGCAGCTGGCTGCCTCAAAGAATATCTGACCGCGTGATGCGCCGCGGTTATAGATGTGATTGTAATTGCCGGATGCAAACACCTCGCCACGTGCGGGCATATTCACTCCCAGCCTCCCCGAGGTTTGGGACCTCCGGGAGGATTTAGTATAACATCGCAGCGCCAGAGATCAAAACTCAGTTGAATCAAATTGATCTCTATGCTACACTCTGCCAATATCCTCCCGGAGGTTTTGGAACCTCGGGGAGGAATAAGGAACAGTATGCTCGCCAAAGTGTATTCGTGCGCGGTGATCGGATTGGAAGGCCAGGTCGTCGAAGTGGAAGTCGATCACGTCAATCGCGGCCTGCCGTCGTTCATGCTGGTCGGTCTGCCCGATGCGGCGATCAAAGAATCGAGCGAGCGCGTGCGCGCCGCGATTAAAAATTCTGGCTTGATGTTTCCGTATCATCGACTCACCGTGAATCTCGCGCCGGCTGATCTCCGCAAAGTCGGCCCCGGCTACGATCTCCCGATCGCCGTCGGCGTGCTGGCGGTGTCCGATCAAATTCCGATCGAGGCGCTGGATCGATCGATGATCGTCGGCGAATTGAGCCTCGACGGATCGGTGCGGCATGTGCGCGGCGTGCTCCCGATCGCGGCTCTGGCCCGTTCGAACGGTTTCAAGACGCTGTTCGTTCCACAAGTAGATGCCGCCGAAGCCGCACTGATCCCCGAACTGAATGTGATCCCCGTTTCAAACTTGGCCGACTTGGTGAATCATCTGCACGGCGTCGCGCTGATCGAAGTGCAAGTCGCAGTCATTCCCGAAGCCTCTGATGCTACATTAAGCGGGTACACCAACTTCGCCGAGATTCGCGGACAAGAGCATGTGAAGCGCGCGGTCGAAGTTGCGGCAGCGGGCAGACACAATGTGGTCATATTGTGAACGAAAAACGATCACCTTTAAGCTATCCCTATCGTAAGCTATTCACCTGATCGTTTCCCGCGTTGAAAACATGTGGATCCATTCACCCCGCACGATCGTCTTTTCTGCTAAATTACCGCTGGGCAAACC
>JBGQGR010000258.1:0-5237 GCA_041497495.1 Anaerolineae bacterium
CCTTCGCGACCGGTGAACTGCGCAGCAGTGAAGAACGGTTGCGATAAGAAGCGCTCGATCTTGCGCGCACGTCCGACTAAGAGCTTGTCGTCTTCCGATAGTTCTTCCACGCCCAAAATGGCGATGATATCTTGCAAATCTTTGTAGCGCTGTAAAACGCGCTGCACTTCGCGCGCAACACCATAGTGCTCTTCGCCGACAATGTTCGGATCGAGAATGCGCGAAGTGGACGCCAACGGATCGACCGCCGGGAACAACGCGCGGGCAGCGATCGCCCGATCGAGCGCAATCGTCGCGTCGAGGTGGGCGAAGGTCGCCACGGGCGCGGGATCAGAATAATCGTCGGCGGGCACATATACTGCCTGCATCGATGTGATCGATCCCTTCTTCGTCGAAGTGATACGCTCCTGCAGCTCACCCATTTCGTTCGACAGCGTCGGTTGATAACCGACCGCGCTCGGCAGACGACCGAGCAGCGCCGATACTTCCGAACCGCTCAATGAGAAGCGGAAAATATTATCGATGAACAACAGCACGTCGCGGCCTTCATCGCGGAAATATTCCGCCATCGTCAGGCCGGTCAGCGCCACGCGCAAGCGCACGCCCGATGGTTCATTCATCTGGCCGAAGACCATCACGGTCTTGTCCATCACGCCCGCGTCGGTCATTTCGCCGTACAGTGCCGTGCCTTCGCGCGTTCGTTCGCCGACACCCGCGAACACTGAGAAGCCTCCGTGCTCTGCCGCGATCGATCGAATGAGTTCAGTGATGATAACCGTCTTGCCAACGCCCGCGCCGCCGAACACGCCGGTCTTGCCGCCTTTAGTGAACGGCGCGATCAAGTCGATCACTTTGATGCCGGTCTCGAATACTTCCGTGTTAATCGTTTGCTCATCGTAGGCCGGTGCCAAGCGATGAATCGGATATTTGATCGTGGCGTCGACCTGACCCCGATTGTCCACCGTGCGCCCCAGAGCGTTGAAGATGCGGCCCAACGTCAGCGGTCCGACTGGCACACTGATCGGTGCGCCGGTGCCGGTGACTGTAACGCCCCGGCTCAGACCATCGGTCGTGTCCATCGCCACGCAGCGCACTTGACTGTCGCCCAGTTGTTGCTCAACTTCCAAAATTAGCGGCTCTTGGCCCGGCCGCTGAATTTCGAGCGCGTCGAAAATGTTGGGCAGCCCGCCGTCTGCAAATGTCACATCGACCACGCCGCCTAAGACCTGAGTCACTTTACCTTCTCGTGCCATTGAATATCCTCCGAGTGCTTAACCCGTATCAAAAATGACAAGAATTAGATCACTTCTTTTTTTTACCGCTAGCTTGTTGCCGAGTTCTATGGGTATCGGAGCTTTCTACTTGAGATAACAGGCTTGCATCGATCAGATCTTGTGGACGTCCGGTCGCCAATTTAGAAGTGATCAGATCCTCTCGTGATATGAACGCGACCGGTAATTCCTCAACATTCGCTTTGGCGCGATGTTTCCACGCTTGATCAAACGATATGCCAGTAATCGACATCAAAATATCAACTCGAACTGGCGGAACTCCCATCTGATAGAAATAACCTTCGTGAGCAAAGTCATCTTCCGCTAATCCGGCCAATGGTGCGCCAAACTCGCGCAGCGCTTGATAAACCGCCGCCGCATTCTTTCGATCTGCACGGATCCAGATATCAAGGTCTTTCGTATATCGCGGCTCAGTATACTTGACGACGGCATATCCTCCGATGATCAAGTATTTAACGCGGTAAGCGTTGAAAAGTCTCAACAGATCTTTGAAGTCGGAGCTGACGGACACTTTTGCCTTTCAATCGATAAGCCATAACGACCAGTTCCCACGCAGCTGCAAACCGCTCGGTATCAGTTTGACTTTGCCAAAATTCCAAATCAAATGACCGATCAAGGTCTTTTAGTTTTCCTTTGCGTTCCATCACGACACGAGTTTTAGTTTTCATATTTCACAATTCATGCAGAACGTTCAATGAAAATCAAGGTTCGGCGATAAGCGATGCGCGATTTGAGATCGACTTTCACCGTACTTGCTTCAACGCTTCCGCACCGCCGGCGATGTCCAACAGTTCGCCGGTAATGGCAGCCTGACGTGCTTTGTTGCGCACCAGCGTGAGTGTATCGATCAAGCTCTTGGCGCTGTCGGTGGCGTTGCGCATGGCCACCATGCGCGCGCTGTGCTCGCTCGCCAGCGATTCCAAGATCGCTTGATAGACTTGCAATTCAGTAAAGCGCGGAATTAACACGTCGAGAATTTCTTCGACGCTCGGTTCGTAAATGTATTCAAAGCGAGCGCTCTTGCCATCCAGTGTGCCCACCGAGGCGGTCGCCACGCTGCTGGTAATACTCGCGTTAAAGGGCAACAGCGGTCGAACGGTGGCTTTCTGGCTGAGCGTGTTGATGAAGTCTGTGTAGGCGATGTAAACCGCATCGACTTTCTCGGCGCGGAAATCTTCGATGGCGGTACGGCTGATGGCGGCGATATCCAGCGTTGAAGGCGTAGCGGGTAAATTACTGAATTCAGCGACGATCTTTTGACCGGCACGGAACAACAATTCGCGGCCCTTGCGGCCCACACTAATGACTTGCACGGCGGCAGTTTGTTTCTTGATGAATTCAAGCGCGGCGCGGATGACGTTGTAGTTGAAAGCACCGGCCAAGCCGCGATCACCGCTGACCACAATCAGATCGATCGTTTTGATCGGTCGAATGGTCAGCAGGGAATGCATGTGCGGTCCCGCGCCCGCTTGTTGCGATAGCCCGATAAGAATTTTCCAGGCTTCTTGCGAGTATGGCCGCGTTGCCATCACCGCCGCTTGCGCCTTACGGACGCGTGATGCCGAGACCGCCTCCAGCGCGCGCGTAACCTGCGAGATGTTTTTGACACTGCGTATTCGACGTTCAATTTCGCGAACAGTTGCCATCGATTAGTCCCGTAGTTCGGTAGTCTGATAGTGGAATAGTTGTGTAGTTGTATAGTCGCTTGGACTACATGACTATGACACTGTTCGACTACTCGACTAATTCCACGTCTTCTTGAATTCTTCACAGGCCTGCTTCAACTGCGGCATGACCTCATCGCTGATCTTCTTCTCGGCTGCGATGCTGGTGAGAATGCTGGGATACTGCGTGTTCATAAACTTGGTGAGCGCGATTTCCCATTCCTTCATGCGCTCGACCGGCACTTCATCGGCGTAGCCGCTGGTTGCGCCGAAGATGACCGCCACCTGATTTGCCAACGCTACGGGCGTATACTGCGGCTGCTTGAGAATTTCAGTCAGGCGTTGCCCTCGTTCGAGTTGGCGGCGCGTGGTTGCATCAAGATCTGATCCGAACGAAGCGAACGCAGCCAGATCGCGATATTGCGCCATGTCGCCTTTCAAGCGGCCGGCGACTTGCTTCATCGCTTTAGTCTGTGCATCACCACCGACGCGCGACACCGAGATACCGACGTTCATCGCGGGCCGAATACCGGCGTTGAACAAATCGGTTTCAAGATAAATCTGTCCATCGGTGATCGAAATGACGTTTGTCGGAATATAAGCCGACACATCGCCGAGCAGCGTCTCAATGATCGGCAGGGCGGTGAGTGAACCGCTGCCGCGTTCTTTGGACAACTGCGCCGCGCGTTCCAGCAAACGCGAGTGTAGATAGAACACATCGCCCGGATACGCTTCGCGAGCAGGGGGACGTCGCATGAGCAGTGAAACTTGTCGATAAGCCCACGCGTGCTTGCTGAGATCATCGTAGACGACCAATGCGTCTTTGACCAACTTGCCGCCGATCATGACGCCGTTTTCCATCGCTTCTTCGCCGATGGCACAGCCGGCGTACGGCGCAATATATTGTAATGAAGCGGGCTCAGAGGCTGAGGCGACGACGATGATTGAATATTCCATCGCGCCGAATTTTTCGAGGATAGAGACCAAGCGGGCAATGGCCGATCGCTTTTGCCCGATCGCCACATACACGCATACTAACTCTTGGCCCTTTTGATTGATGATCGTATCGAGGCAGATCGAAGTCTTGCCGGTTTGCCGATCGCCGATGATCAATTCGCGCTGGCCGCGCCCGATCGGGATCATCGCATCGATCGGTTTAATGCCGGTCTGTACCGGTCGATTCACGTTCGCGCGCTCGATCACGCCCGGCGCAATGCGTTCGATGTTGCGGAACTTCGTCGTGTTGATTGGCCCTTTGCCGTCCAGCGGTCGACCCAGCGGATCGACCACGCGGCCTAATAAAGCATCACCGACTGGCACCGACGCAATGCGCTGCGTGCGACGCACCAACTGGCCTTCTTCAATATCGGACGATTCACCCAACACAATCACGCCGACGCGATCCTGCTCCAAGTTGAACGCAATGCCGAGCGATCCATTCGGAAACTCGACTAACTCGTTGGATTGCACGCTCGCTAAGCCGGACACACGCGCAATGCCGTCGCCCACTTCGAGTACTTCACCAACGTCGACGGCTTCCGTCTTCGGCGTGAAAGCGGCGATCTGCTTTTGCAGGCTGGCCGTCAAGTCCGTGATCATGAGATCCATTTCTTTGCTGACCATTCGGCCTCCTCAATATTTCTAATTGGAAGTTGGATGTTGGAAGTTAGAGATTAGATACTGGGGCAAACAATCACTCCAACATCTGCCCTGCTCCGCAGCGTGGTGCAAGGGTCTCCAACTTCCAACTTCAAATACTCAAACGCGCGGAAGTATACCAGAACTTAGTCGATCAGCCAACTAGTAGACAAACAAACAGCCCACCTTGGGGCTGCGCTCTGCGTCCATCATACCTGAAAGAATAAGTTTTGTCCAGCGGTTCACAATTGATTTTAGTCGTTGATACCGCTTGTTTCTTCATTGAGAAGCTTGGTCGATCAAAGTTTCACTCGACATTGGTTTTTCGCGAACACCGAGGACGAAAATGATCACAGTCAGCGCCGCTATAATTGCCGAAGCCAGTGCTGCTGTCGTGAAACTGGCGTTGGCAATCAGCGCGCCGCCACTCAAATCACCGATCATGCGGCCAATACCGCTCGATGTTGCGCCTAAAGCTAGCATCGTGGCGCGTGCTTGAGGGATTTGCTCACTCATGATCGAAATACCGGAGACCACGCTGAACTCAAAGCCTAAGAACGCCAAGCCCATCGAACCAAGCGCCAGCGCGAGATCGATCGGACCGATCGTCATCAGCAGCCCATAGCCGATCAGCGCCACGATC
>JBGQGR010000259.1:0-5228 GCA_041497495.1 Anaerolineae bacterium
CGTGATGAATGTCGAGAGCACGCGCACGAATGCTTTCACGCAGGATGATGAGCGTCTGCTCACTGCTTTGGCCGGGCAGCTAGCCGTCATCATCGAGAACGCGCGTCTGTATGAGGAAACTCAACAGCGGCTAGCCGAAGTTTCGACCTTGTATTCATTCGCGCAGAAGTTGACGACCAGCCTCGATCTGGATGAAGTGCTGGATTCGATCGTCAGCACGCTGAAAGAAGTGTTAAACTGCCGCGGCGTCAGCATTGCGCTGCTGGTGGTTGAATCTCAATTGTTGGAGATACGCGCTGCCGCCGGTCTGCAATCGAAGTGGAAGCAGGCTGCGAAACTGAAAGTCGGCGAGGGCATCAGCGGCAAAGTCGCCGAAACCGCTCAATCGATTTATGTGCCTGACACGCACTTGGTCCCGGACTTTATCTTCTTCGATCCCATTGTCCGCTCACTGCTCGTCGTGCCGCTGATGGTCAAAGATCGCGTGATCGGCACGCTGGCGATCGATCAGGTGTCGACTGATGCGTTTACGAAAAACGACGAACGTTTGTTGGCGATTGCCGCTGCCCAGGCCGCCATTGTCATCGAGAATGCGCAGCTGTATGCCGATATCAAAGAGCGTGCCAACAAGCTGGAGCAGGCCTATCGGGAATTGCAGGAGATCGATCAACTGAAGGATGAACTGGTGCAGAATGTATCGCACGAACTGCGCACGCCGCTGACCTTCATCAAAGGCTACGTCGAGCTGTTGTTGGAATCGGATATGGGGCCGCTGAATGAAAATCAGCGCGAAAGTTTGACGATTGTAGCCGAGAAGACAAATGCCCTCACCCGCCTGGTCAGCGATATCATCTTCTTGCAGCAGATCGAGCGGGAGTCATTGGAACTGGCCACGTTAGATTTGAGCGAGATCGCGCGCATGGCCTTACAGAGCTGTGAGGTGACGGCGACCAGCGCTGGAATTTCGCTGCGGTTGGATGCCAAACCGGATATGCCCAAAGTTCCGGTCGATCGCGATCGGATCAATCAAGTCTTTGATAATCTGATGGGCAATGCCATAAAATTCAGTCCTATGGGCGGCACGATCGCGATTGCCGTCGCCGATATTGGCAATGCTCTGAAGATAACCGTTTCAGATGACGGCATCGGTATTCCAGTCGATAAGTTGCCGCACATCTTCGATCGTTTTTATCAAGTAGATGGATCGGCCACGCGGCGGTTCGGCGGTGCGGGCTTGGGGCTGGCGATCACCAAGCGCATTGTCGAGGCGCATGGCGGCCATATTTGGGCTGAGAGCAAATTTGGCGAAGGCAGCCGCTTCATCTTCACACTGCCCAAAGCCCAATCCATCGCGAGCGCACCTGCGGATGCGCTGCGCGCAGCGCCGCTAGCTTTAGATAAGTCCATATGATCATGTTGGCAGACACCCATACTGAACCGTCACTGACTCGGTTGGTCTCGCGCAGTATTCCAGAGCTGCGCCGCATACTCTATCGCGTGCCGAAAGTCGATCTGCACCGGCATTTGGAAGGCTCACTGCGTTTGGAAACGCTGGCCGATATCGCGCGTGAGCATGGCATCGATCTGCCCAGTTACGAAATCGAGCATTTGCGGCCATATGTGCAGATCACCAATGATCCACCGGACTTCCAGCGCTTCCTGGAGAAATTTAGTTTGCTGCGTCGATTTTATACAACGCGCGAGGCCGTGGAACGTGTGGCGTATGAAGCCATTGTCGATGCGGCTGAGGATAACGTGCGCTATTTGGAATTGCGCTTTAATCCGGCAGCGCTGTCGCAGGCGGGGGGTTTTGGTTTTGATGAGGTGGCCGATTGGGTGATCGCTGCCGCGAACCGCGCTCAAGCCGAGAGGCAGATCGTGGTGCGGCTGCTGTGCACGATCGTCCGGCACGAGCCGATGGAGCTGGCCGAACGCACGATCGATGTGGCGCTGGCGCGGCGCGATCGCGGCATTGTCGGCGTGGATCTGGCCGGCGATGAAGTGCGTTTCTCGGCGCTGCCGTTTCGTGATCTGCTCCGCCGTGCAGCTGATGGCGGCTTGGGCATCACCATTCACGCCGGAGAAGCCGCCGGGGCCGATAACGTCCGCGAAGCGATCGAGCTGCTGGGCGCTAATCGGATCGGTCATGGCATTCGATCGATCGAGAATTCAGACGTGATCAAGGTGCTGCTTGATCACCATGTGACTCTGGAGATCTGCCCGACCAGCAACTTGCAGACCGGCGTGATGCAAAAATTTGGACATCATCCACTGCGCGATCTGTATCTGCTGGGCGTGCCGGTAACCATTAACACGGATGATCCCAGCATCTCTGACACCACGTTGACGGATGAATATTTGGTGGCGGTGATGGGCATGGGTGTCACGCTGCGGAATATTCGGGAATTCAACCGGCTAGCGGTACAGGCCGCCTTCCTGCCCGACGACGAACGCACGCTATTAGGGCTGCGGCTAATGGGAGAATTCGATCAGTATTTGTAGCCAAGGGATTTTGGCAAGTGCGGTATTCAAAAAACTCCGGCCATGAATATCAGGCTGGAGTTTTTGTTTCGGAGCGTTCCGAAACTTTGCTCACCGACCGCGCGGCTGCGGCTTCTGAGCAATTGAGAATACCAATTCGGTTTACGACCACGTCACGCTGCGCGCTGCGCGGCCGGGAATCCAGCGTGAAAGACAGGACAGCCTCGACTAGCGCGGTTGTGACGATGCGAAGCGTAACGCCATCCATGAACTTGGAAACCGATCTAGGAGCGTTCCCATTCTTGAATAGACAGTCTGATCAGATCGCGTATGGCTTGTTCGGGAACATCGTCCGGCGTGGTGTAGAACTGCCGATCAACTTCGATGCGTAAACTGCCATCCGGTGCCGCGCCCACGTGGATGACTCGCGATGATAGCTCGGCGTGCCGCAGGAGGTTGTGCTGCAGGACCGCGTCAATCTGATCAAGCAGACTGTCGTTGGTTGAGGGAACTATCGGGCCGGTGGCTGCGGTCGAGGCCGGGCCAGTGCTTGAGCGTGAACCCTTAGGGCTTGGCTCAACGATTGGAAGCGGAACATTCACGATCGGGATCGATCCGGCGAAACGCTGCAATCCGCTGAGCGCGTCCAACACTTTGCGCGCGGTGAGATCATCGTGAATATCTTTGAGATTGCGGTAGCGTGTGCCATTAACGTCCACCACCCATTCGTTCGAGGCGGGCTCGCGCGTGACGAAGATCGCATCCAGCTGCGCGGTGGTCAAGGCTGTGTCGCCGGTGAGCGTTTTGCCGGCCGCGCCCGCCAGGTTTTTGATCCAGTCAGGGGCGGGTTTGGAGCGGGTGGTCACCGCGAAGGATTTTTCCGCGACCGATCGATTGTGCGTCCTCACAATCAATCCGCCGATAATGAGCAACAGCGCCGCGGCAAAGACCGCGATCAATATCAAGAACTGGTTGAATGGCATTAGGTGCCTCGCTTCGATTGACAGTGTGGACAATAATGCGTGCCGCGCTGGCCGATCCACATCTTGTGAATGATATGCCCGCAGCGCTTACAGGGCTGGCCTTCGCGGCCATACACGCGCGGTGCGTAATCACCCGCTTCGATCACGCCGTCGCCGGCGTCCGTGCCTTGATCGTCAATGGCGCGATTTAAGATTTTGCGGATCGATCGATACAGCGCGGTGACAT
This sequence comes from Anaerolineae bacterium, assembly GCA_041497495.1. GTDB lineage: Bacteria > Chloroflexota > Anaerolineae > Fen-1058 > Fen-1058 > JBGQGR01. The sequence continues at coordinate 3,691 of JBGQGR010000259.1, forward strand.
CAGCGTCTTTCAGCGAATCGACTTTGCGCAGCGGATGAATGTGTGCCGACCACAACGCTTCATCCGCATAGATATTGCCGACACCGGCTAGAAAGTTTTGATTAAGGAGCAGCGGCTTGATCGTGCCCGACCGCGATTGTATCATCTCACGGAACTTGTTCAAAGTAAAGGTTGAATCCAAAGGCTCTGGCCCGTGCTTGCCCGTGATCTCTTCAGGGTCGTTGACCAGATACACGCGGCCGAACTTGCGAACGTCGTTGAAGCGCAGTTGCTGTCCATTGTCCAGATCGAAGGTGACGCGATCGTGTTTGCTGATCGGCTCAGCCTGTGACAGAACATTTAGCCGCCCGCTCATCTTAAGATGGATCAATAAGTAGTAAACGCTTTGCGTGCCATCTTGTCCCACGGTGAACACTAAATACTTCGCGCGTCGATCGATCGAGTGAAACGTCAGACCCTTTATTCGCCGCCGAAATTCTTTGGGCGCAGGCCGGCCGATCGTGCGCGGCCAATCGTAAGTGACTTTCGTGATCGTGCGACCGATCAGCGGCTGGCGCAATCGACGAACGAGGGATTCGACTTCGGGTAATTCTGGCAATGGGAATCTCTGATCTTTGACACTTGCACCGTGCTGCGGATGCAGTGCACGTGTTTATGATTTGGAACGAGACAATTATAACATTGAGGTGTGCGGAACGCGGAATGTGGAAAGTACACACTTTATTGCTTGTCATATTGAGCGCTACGAAACACTCCGGGAAATTGTGTGAGACCCTTCGCTGCGCTCAGGGTGACAATGTTGTACATGATCAACTGCGGTCTGTGGTCGGTGGTCGCTCCTTCGCTGACACCTTGACGCACCTTGAATGTAAGATATAATCGAGCGCGAAGCAATAGAAAATTCTTCGCAGTCTCCTCGATCACATGAGGCTGATATAAATGTCTTTTGTTCACTTACACGTCCATAGCGAATACTCGGTGCTTGATGGCCTCAGCAAAGTTTCGGCGATCGTCGATCGCGCCAAGGAACTCAATCAGACCGCCGTCGCATTGACCGATCACGGCGTGATGTTCGGCGTGATCGATTTCTTCAACGCGGCCAAGCAAGCCGGCATCAAACCGATCGTCGGCATGGAAGGTTATCTGGCCCGCCGCTCGCGCCTCGATCGTGATCCGCAGAAAGATAAAAGTCCGTTTCACTTGCTGCTGCTGGCGCAGAACATGACGGGCTATCACAACTTATTGAGCCTCGCCAGCGCCGCGCAGTTGGAAGGCTTCTATTACCGGCCGCGGGTCGATAAAGAAATTCTGGAAAAATATTCTGAAGGCCTGATCGTCACCTCAGGCTGCGGATCAGCGGAAGTACCGCGCGCCATTCTTGATGGACAGATCGATCAAGCACGATCGGCGTTGAGTTGGTATATCGATGTCTTTGGCCGCGAGTGCTTCTTCATCGAATTGCAGCAGCACGATGGCTTCCCCGAATTGCTGACGCTCAATCGGCACTTGATTCAATTCGCCAAAGAGTTCGATCTAAA
>JBGQGR010000260.1:0-5215 GCA_041497495.1 Anaerolineae bacterium
CAAGCTTGAGCGTCGATGAATCAAGCATTCCATGAATAAGTTTGGCGTCGAGGCTTTAGCCGGATCAGATGATGACATCAACTGGCTAAAGCCTCGACGCTAGAATATTGGATGAATACTGAGAAGAGGCTAAGCGTTGAAGCGTAGTACAGTACTCATTGTCATGTCGGCCGCGATCGTTGTTGCGGCTGATCAAATCAGCAAATATCTCGTCTCGACGTTGCTGCCCATCAATGGAACGTGGTCGCCGTTTCCCGGTCCCGATCCGTTTTTTCGGATCATCTATGTGTACAACACCGGGGCGGCCTTTGGGTCGTTCAAAGATCTCGGGATTGTGTTTATACCGATCGCCTTTCTGGTCATTGCAGCCATCCTGTATTACTCGCGGCGTGTGAGTGATGATCAAAAATTGCTGCGCGTGGCTTTGGGTTTCATGCTCGGCGGCGCCGGCGGCAATCTGATCGATCGACTGGTGCGATCCGGCCACGTGATCGACTTCTTGGATGTGGGTGTCGGCGCGACGCGTTGGTACGTCTCGAACTTTGCGGACATCTCCATTGTGCTGGGTGTGATTCTGTTAGGGGTGTCGACGTGGCGCGATGAGAACAGGCAGCGTCAAGCTGCACTTCTCGCCTCGATTCCGACCGATTCGAATCCGCCAACCGAGTAACCGTGGCGCACGATCGCACTTTGACATTAAGCGTTGAAGCGGGGCAGAGCGGCCGGCTCGATCGGTTTGTGGCGGCCCATGTGCCCGATCTATCGCGCACCACTGTGCAGCGTTTGATCGACGACGGCTTTATCACGCACAACGGATCGATCTGCGATGCGGCCGATAGAGTGGCAGTAGGCGATCGGATTGCAGTGTGTGTTCCACCGCCGACGCTGACTGATATTCTGGCTGAAGATATTCCATTATCGATCGTTTACGAGGATGCCGATATTATCGTGATCGATAAACCGGCTGGTTTGGTGGTGCATCCGGCCGCCGGACACGATCGTGGAACGTTAGTGAATGCGCTGCTCAAGCATGTGCCCGATCTAAAAGGCATCGGCGGCGAAATTCGACCGGGCATCGTGCATCGATTGGATAAAGATACATCGGGTTTGATGGTTGTCGCCAAGCACGATCGGGCGCTGCAAAATCTTCAGCAGCAATTCAAAGCGCGCGCCGTCAAGAAAGTGTATGTGGCTTTAGTCGAAGGGATTGTTGCGCCGCCCAGCGGGATCATCGATGGACCGATCGGACGCAGCCGGAACCATCGGAAGAAGATGGCCGTGACGGGCGACGGTCGATCGGCGCGCACGCGCTACACATCGATCGAAACTTTTCACGTTCCAGATTTAACTTTAGTGGAAGCGTATCCGGAAACTGGCCGCACGCATCAAATTCGAGTGCATTTGGCATGGTTGAAGCATCCCTTAGTGGGCGACACAACTTATGGACGCAAGCAGCCGCTGTTTGATCTTCAGCGACACTTCCTGCACGCCGCTTCATTAACGTTTACTCTGCCTGCTAACGGCGAAAAGCGGACCTTTAAGTCGCAGTTACCGGATGATTTACAATCGATATTGGATCAGTTGAGAGATTAGAAATGAAAGCAAGGAGGAATTGATGCGCGAAGTTACCATCGCCGTCGTTCAAATGGCGGTAAAGTTCAATGATGTCGAAGCAAATTTGGTCGCGATGTCGGATTGGATTCACAAAATCGCGACGGCCCAAAAAGTCGATCTGATTGTCTTTCCAGAATTAGCCACGACCGGTTACGAATGCGGCGTACGCTTCACCGATCATGCACAGCGCGTGCCCGGCCCGTCATCGAACCTGCTCGCACAGCGTGCCAGTGAGTTCGGCGTGCATGTGGCGTTCGGCATTGCCGCGAAAGAAAAAGTCGAAAGTGTCTTATTCAACTCTGCGGTCTTAGTCGGGCCGGACGGTGACATGATCGGCGAGTATCGCAAAGTCCATTTGAAGGGCGAAGAGCGCCTGGCTTTTCGCACGGGTTTCAAATATCCGATCTTGGAAACGGAGATCGGCAACATTGGCTTGATGATCGGCTGGGATTTGGCCTTTCCCGAAGTCGCTCGATCATATGTGTTGGATGGTGCGGACTTCTTGATCGAGTGCGCGAACTGGGAGAAGCCGAATGCGATGGAATGGCGAACGTATCTGCTCTCGCGCGCTTACGAGAATACGTGCTTCATCGCTGCAGCGAATCGCATCGGCACGGATGCGACGTTGAGTTTCTTCGGTGAATCGATGATCGTCGGGCCGCGCGGCCAAATCTTCGCCGCGATCGATGAAGAGATCGAAGGCTACGCCGTCGCCAAGATCGATCTGGATGAAGTGAGGCGCTACCGCGAAGAGTTGCAAATCTTGCAGGCGCGCCAGCCCAGCACCTATCGATCGATCGTTAAACAATACTGATCTCGAAGTGGGAAGTTAGAGATTAGAAGTTGGAGTCGAGGCTTTGGCCAGTTCGATCATTCCTGATCCGGCTAAAGCCTCGACTCCTAATGCGAACTTCTGGAGGATGACCATGTTGAACGGAATGATCGATCTTCGATCGGACACAGTGACCCAGCCGACGCCAGAGATGCGCGAGGCGATGTACAAGGCCGAGGTCGGCGATGATGTTTACGGCGACGATCCGACGATCAATCGGTTACAAGAAATTGCTGCGGAAAAAGTCGGCAAAGAAGCAGCCCTGTTCGTGCCGAGCGGGACGATGGGCAACCTCACCGCGCTGCTCACGCACTGCAAACGCGGCGATGAAATCATCGTCGGCGATCACGCGCATATCTTTCAACACGAAGTTGGATCATATGCGGCGCTGGGCGGTCTGAGTTCCTATCAGATCCCGAACAACCCCGACGGCTCTCTGCCGCTCGATCGAGTTGAGGCGGCCATTCGCGGCAGCGATGTGCATGAGCCGCGCACTAAATTGATCGCGTTGGAGAACACCCAGAATATGTGCGGCGGCGTGGTCTTAACCGCGCAGTACATGCACGAAGTTCGCGCGCTGGCGGATAAGTACAATTTGAAAATGCATCTCGACGGCGCACGAATTTTTAATGCGGCAGTCGCGCTAAAAATTGATGTTAAAGAATTGACGCGCGATGCAGATTCAGTTTCTTTCTGCTTATCGAAGGGGCTGGGTGCGCCGGTCGGATCGCTGTTGTGCGGCTCGAAAGAATTTATTGATGAGGCGCGGCGTGTACGTAAAATGTTAGGCGGAGGAATGCGGCAAGCCGGTATCTTGGCCGCGGCGGGCCTTGTCGCGTTGGACAAAATGATCGATCGGCTGGCAGATGATCACGCGAATGCGCGGCGCTTGGCTGAAGGTTTGGCGGATACGCCCGGTTTCGTGATCGATCTCGATCGAGTTCAAACCAATCTGGTTTACTTTGAACTTGAGCCCACAGCGAAGTCATCACCGCAAGCTGTGATCGAGCACATGCTCAAGCATAAAGTGGACTTGGGCGGGTATATGGGCCGCGCGCGTTATCGCGCCGTGACGCACGTCTGGATCGATCGGGCTGATATCGATCACGCGCTGTTGGCGTTTCGGTCGGCCGTAAAACAATAAATTGGTTGACAAATGCGCATCGGTCTGGTATCATCTGCGACGCGATAGAAATGCATGGACCCGTGGTGTAGCGGCCTAACATGCGGCCCTGTCAAGGCCGAGATCGCGGGTTCGAATCCCGTCGGGTCCGCCAGACAAACTCGAAGATGATGTCATCTTCGAGTTTTTTTATTTCTACTGAGAGTAAGCGATGATCTGGTCTGAACGTGAAGCGCGTCGAATTGAAAAGGCGCGTATATTAATCCGATCAGGTGTGCCTGACGCGGCAGGTGTATGGGCTGATCTCGGCTGTGGTGAGGGCATTTTCACCTCGGCGCTGTATACACTCCTGCCAGTAACGAGCGAAATCTACGCTATCGATCGAGATCGAAAATCGTTGCAATCCTTGGCCCGCAACTTTGCCGAGAGTTATGCGAATGCGACAGTGCTTACACGGGCGGGAGACTTTACGCGCCCACTCGATCTGCCGTTGCTGGATGGAATCATTATGGCTAACTCACTGCATTTTGTGCGCGATAAAGCCCCAACGCTCGATTTGATCAAAAAGTTACTCAAGCCCACCGGTCGATTGATTGTCGTCGAGTACAATACCGATCGCGGCAACAGCGCAGTGCCTTATCCTCTCAGCGACACAGCATTCTTGAAGTTGGCCCAATCGATCGGGTTGCGTGACGCTCAAATCCTAAATCGTATTCCATCATCTTTTCTGGGTGAAATGTACGCGGCTTTGAGTTTCGTCTGATCGATTGAGCTTTCGTTGCCATCGATCGTATTCTGCCCGCATGCAAACCGCGCACGGTCGATAGCCGCACGCGATGGCATCTTTCTCTGTTGCAAAGAACACTCGATGCTGAACGTAGCTGCCTTTGGCAATGGCGCGCAAAGCAGACGGACAATCGAGTTTGCCGTAAATTTTCGCTTTGCGATGCCCGCCGAATTTCCCCGGTTCGGTGCTGGTATAGAAGCCCCGCGCACCCAGCAGGGTATAAGTTTTCATCGTTTCACAACACCATCAGCACGCGATCGTGACTGCTTAACTCCATATACAGCGCATCGAGTTGCTCTTGGCTGTCGGCGATGAAGGTCGCGGTCACGGCCAAATATTTGCCATTTTCGCTCAAGCGGCTGGTGACGTTTTCTGTGTGCAAGGCCGGCACGTGCCGCGGCACGATCGATACGACGAAGGCTTCAAATTGATCTTCGTCTTTGCCGAAGACCTTTAGCGGAAAAGAGCAGGGGAATTCAAAAGGTGATGGTTTTGAGGCGGCCACATCAATCTCCACAACTTGGCATGTATTCAAATAAAAGATGGATGAGGTGAGCGCCTCATCCATCTTTTATAGTGGGTCTACTCGTGCAGGTAGTCGCGTAATTTTCTGGCATGCGTCGGATGTCTTAATCTCGACAGTGCCTGCGCCTCGATCTGCCGCACGCGCTCGCGTGTGACGCCGAGTTTCTTGCCGACTTCTTCCAGCGTATAAGATTGTCCATCGACCAGACCGTAACGCAATTGCAAGATGCGCACTTCGCGCGGCGGCAGGCTGTTGAGAATATCCGAAATCTGCTCGCGGAGCATGTTGCTGGTAACCGCCTCGATCGGCGCGATGGATTCTTCATCCATGATG
>JBGQGR010000261.1:0-5201 GCA_041497495.1 Anaerolineae bacterium
GAAAGATTTTCGGCGTGCCCGATCAGCCTGACACCTGGATTGAGATCGATCCGGATTCCGATTGGATTGCGCAGGGCCGATCGATGTTCACGCGCGCGAAGTGGACGCCGTTCGAAGGCTGGACGCTGCGCGGCCAAGTTCAGCGCGTCGTCTTGCGCGGCGTCGAGGCGTATCGCACTGGAGAAGTTTTAGTGCAGCCAGGATTTGGAAAAGATATTCGAGCATAACCGTCATTGCGAGCGAAGCAATCTCCCGATCGATTCTGAGATTGCCACGCCGCTTGTGGCGGCTCGCAATGACGCGTGATAAAAAAATTTACAAGGAGCCTTTCATGACAATTAAACCGATAGTTTCATCAAACGGCAAACGCAAAGCGATAGCGGCGCATCTGCCGCTGGGCGAGCGCGGCGACGGCCGCTTTTTCGGACAATCGATCTTGTCCGTGGCACAGTTCGCGCGCACCGACCTCGAATACATTTTCGCCGTCGCCGAAGAAATGCGCACGATGGTCGAGCGGGTGGGCACGTTCGATCTGCTCAAAGGAAAAATATTAACCAACCTCTTTTACGAACCATCGACGCGTACTTCGTCGTCGTTCACTTCGGCAATGGAGCGTTTGGGCGGCAGCGTCATCCCGATCAACGAAGTGAAATATTCTTCGGTCTCGAAGGGCGAATCGCTGCCCGATACGATTCGCACCGTTGAGTGTTACTCGGATGTGATCGTCCTGCGCCATCCCGAAACCGGATCGGCCGCGCTTGCCGCTCGATACGCGCACAAGCCGATCATCAACGCGGGCGATGGCACCGGCGAACATCCCACTCAAGCTCTGCTGGATCTGTTCACCATTCGCGAGGAACTTGGTCGAACGGAAGGCTTGACGGTGACCATGCTCGGTGACCTGAAGTATGGCCGCACCGTTCATTCGCTATCCCGCTTGCTCGCCTTGTATGGTGCGAAGTTGAACTTTGTGTCGCCGGAAATTCTACGCATGCCGCCGCACATTGTCGAAGAACTCGGCAAGTTCAATATTCAGCAGAATGAATATCGCGAACTCGATCCGGTGTTAGCCGAGACAGATGTGTTGTACGTGACGCGCGTTCAGAAAGAGCGCTTTGAAGATTTGAATGTGTATGAACAAGTGAAGGGCGCGTATGTTATTACGCCGGAGACGCTGAAGCAAGCCAAGCAGCAAATGATCGTTATGCATCCGCTGCCGCGCGTCGGCGAGATTTCGATGGAAGTGGACGACGATCCGCGCGCCGCATACTTCCGGCAGATGGAGTATGGCTTGTATGTTCGCATGGCGTTGTTGGCAATGGTGCTGGGCAAAGCGTAGCAATTCCCTCTCCTGTCGCGAAGCGACGGGGGAGGGTCGAAGATACCGACTGCAATTTTCGGCACGGGTGGGGGTAGTGATGAACTTCTTTGAATGGCTTGAACAACGATCAAGATCGATCGACTCGCTGCTGTGCGTGGGGCTTGATCCCCGATCGGATAATGTTGCCTCGATACGCGCTGAGTGCACCCGATTGATCGATCTCACTTCCGAGTTTGCGTGTGCTTTCAAACCGAACAGTGCTTTCTTCGAAGCGCATGGTGCGGAAGGTCTAGCCGCTTTGCGCGATGTGATCGCGCATGTGCCCAGGGATATTCCGGTGATCCTGGATGCCAAGCGTGGCGACATTGCCGATACGGCCGTGGCGTATGCGCACGCGGCATTCGATGTGCTCGGCGCACACGCGATCACACTGAGTCCATATCTCGGCGGCGACTCGATCGTGCCGTTCACCGCTCGACCGGATCGCGGCGCGTTTGTGTTGTGCAAGACCTCGAATGCAGGTGCGAGGGAGTTTCAAGAGCTGCAAGTAGCAAGAGACAAGGGGCAAGGGGTAAGGTTGTTGTATGAAGAGATTGCTCAATACGCAAGCGAATGGAATCTGAATAACAATGTGGGACTTGTCGTCGGCGCGACCGATCCTGAAGCTGTGTGCCGCATCCGAGCGGCTGCGCCCGACTTATGGTTCCTCGTGCCCGGCATCGGCGCGCAGGGTGGCGATCTGAAAGCGACGATCGAGAATGGATTGCGAGCAGACGGCTTGGGATTGCTAATCAATGTCTCTCGTTCAATTGCTAAAGCGGCTGATCCAAAAGCAGAAGCGAAAAAGGTTCGAGACGAAATAAACCATTGGAGATTAGAAGTTGGAAATTTGAAGTTGGAAAAGACCACTCCAACTTCCAGCCTCCAACACCCGACTTCGATTTCTCAACTTGCCAACGATCTCATTGCCTCTCAGTGCGTCCGCTTCGGCGAATTCAAACTCAAGTCGGGCGCCCTGTCGCCGATCTATCTTGATCTGCGGCGCTTGGTCTCACATCCGGCGATCCTGAAGCGAGTTGCAAAGGCCTACGCGGAAAAATTGCGTGAACTCAACTTCGATCGACTCGCGGGCATTCCATATGCCGCACTGCCCATTGCAACTGCCATCGCGCTCGAAATGAATCGACCGATGATCTATCCGCGCCGTGAAGTGAAAGATTACGGCACGCAGGCAGCCGTCGAGGGCGACTATACTGCAGGTGAAACGATTGCGGTCATCGACGATCTCGCTACGACCGGCGACTCGAAGATCGAAGCGATTCAGAAATTGGAAAGCGTCGGGTTAAAGGTCAAAGACATCATCGTGTTGATCGATCGCGGGCAGGGGGCCGGACCAATGTTAGCCGAAGCCGGTTATCAATTGCAGGCAGTTGTCACGCTGCCCGATCTGTTGGTTGAGTGGCTGCGATCGGGATCGATTTCGCGCGAACGGTTTGACCAAGTTAAAGAATTTCTGGCAGGATGACACAATGATTTCTTGACTTGTCATTCCGGGCGTAGCGAGGAATCTCTCTGCTAATCGATAGAGAGGCGTTGCTCAGCCTGACATACAGCCCGATCATCTTGTCAAGACTAAAAATGTATCAACTCATCCGGCCGCTTCTCTTCAAACTCGATCCCGAACGGGCGCATAACTTAACACTGCGCTTGATCAAGTGGGCCGGAATACTCCCGCCGACCTACTGGTTACTTCGGCATATGTTCGAGATTAACGATCCGCATTTGGAAGTGGTAGCGTTTGGCTTGAAGTTCAAGAATCGTGTTGGCTTAGCTGCGGGTTACGATAAGAACGGCTTCGCGGTGAAGGGCTTAAGCGCGCTGGGCTTTGGTCATATCGAAATCGGTACAGTCACATTGCAGAAGCAGATCGGCAATCCAAAGCCGCGTGTCCACCGCGTGCCTGAAGTGCGCGGCTTGATCAACAGTCTGGGCTTCCCGAATGATGGTGTAGCGCAAGTTGTTAACTTGCGTGCGCAATTTGCCAAATTGCCCCACATTCGAATTGGGATCAATATCGGCAAGTCCAAAGAGACCGCGATCGATCGGGCCGCCGAAGATTATTGCGAGTTGTTGAAAAGAGTTCACGCCCAAGCCGACTATGTAGCTGTGAATGTTAGCAGCCCCAATACACTGAACTTACGCCAACTGCAAGCCCGCGAAGCGATAACGAATTTGTTGAAAGGTATTGCTTCGGTGCGAAATGGTTTACCGAATCACGTGCCACTGCTGGTGAAGATTGCGCCTGACTTGAGTGAAGCTGAGATCGACGATGTGCTGGATGCGATTGCGCTCTCCGGCTTCGATGGCATTATTGCGACCAACACCACGATCGGGCGCGAGGGGCTATCGGAGAAATATCAAAACCTGAAAGGTGGCTTGAGCGGCGCACCGCTGCGCGATCGATCGACAGCGATCATCAAGTACATCGCCGATCGATCTGAAGGCAAGCTGCCGATCATTGGCGTGGGCGGAATCATCGAGCTGCGTGATGCGATCGAGAAACTGGAAGCCGGAGCGACGCTGGTTCAAGTTTACACCGGCTTAATTTATTCGGGACCGAGTTTGGTGAAGCAGATCAATCGATCGCAGTTACAATATCGATCGGGGTGAGCGATGAACGCCGACGCGGTTAAGTGGGATGAACGTTATCGACAAGGAGTCGAACCGGCTTTTGAGCAGCCGCGATCGTTCTTGATCGAGGCCGCAGAATATTTGCCGCGACACGGACTGGCGTTAGATGTGGCGATGGGGCTCGGCGGCAACGCGGGCTTTTTGATCGAGCGCGGTCTGCGCGTTATCGGTCTCGATGTTTCGGAAGTAGCAGCGCAGCGCGCCAAGCAGCAATGGCCACAGTTGATGGCCGCCGTGATCGATCTCAATCGATTTAATCTGCCGGCGGCTCATTTCGACGTTGTGATCAACTTCTATTATCTGCAACGCGATCTATGGCCGCTCTATCGCCGTGTGATCCGATCGGGCGGGGTGTTGATCTTTGAATCGTTGTTGATCGACACCCTGCAAGTGCGGCCGGATTACAAACCCGAGTATCTGCTTCACCCCGGCGAACTGCGCAGCGCGTTTTCGAATTGGGACATCTTGATGTATCAAGAAGGTTGGCGCGATATAGATTGTGATTCACCTCGTGCGGTCGTAAGTTTGGTTGCGCGCAAGCCATTCAGCTGCGGGTGATTGCCACTTCCCCCAGGCAAGCACGCTCCTCACTTAATCAGCGGCATTGATCGGTCTATAGGTGCAGAACACATCACTCAACTAAAGACCGTTGATGACCAGGCACGTCAATGTCTCGATCACGCCCGGCGCCGCCTGGATGCCCGAGGTGACAACTTGCCCAATAGAGTGGAGGTCGCCCCCCTCCACGCGTGCCACTGCGTCGTAAGGCCCAAAGGTCATGCTGGCCTCGACTACGCCGGACACATCTCGCATCTGGCGAATCGCCTCGATAATTTCACCCGGGCGTATTTTGATCATCACATACGCTTTCATGGATGCCGTCCTCCAATTCAAGGGAAGATAAGTTCTACGCCAGTTCGAATCGCTGGAGATGCTTGCCGACCAGGCATGGTCTATACCCTAAGACTCAAAGGCGACTACGCCTGTGCTGCGGCGAGTTGAACACGCGTCGCGTTCAATCGATCCAATGCGGTCTTGGCGATCTGACGCATGAAGCTGTACGCCATTTCCGGATCGACTTCCAGGATAGCGCGCAGCGCCAACGCGTCCACTTTGAGGACGCGCGCCGCTTGGCTGATCCGCGCCGTCGAGGTGTACTGGTTCGGTTCGATCAGCGCCGAGATGCCGA
>JBGQGR010000262.1:0-5185 GCA_041497495.1 Anaerolineae bacterium
GTTTGGCCTCGCCGCCGCGTTTGGACACATTCATTGTGCGCAAGTGGTCGGAAAAGTTCGATAAAATATCCGGCGTCACCTGCGACCAGCGATCGATCGACGGATAAAGCTGCACCAGATATTCAACCAATTGAGTCAAGTCATTCCGATATGCCGAAACTGTATTGCGTGCGTAGCCGTCCCCTTCTGCCAGCGCGATCAAGAATTGATCCAGAATCGATTTAAGTTGTTCGGCATTTGAAGAGGGTGTCATAAATTCAGCCTCGTGAACAATTATCTGCGATTGCGCAGAGAGTACTTACTATTATATCAAGTTGTTTGCCAAAATCAAGAAAGGGTAACGCCAAGAAAATCTTACCTGGTTCTCCTTGTCATCCGATCGGGATCATGGGCAGCCCCGGCAAACTTATTTATGCGATCAGCATCGCATCGCCGAAACTGAAGAACCGATATTTCTGCGCGATAGCCTCCGTATAAGCCCAATCGATCTTCTCTTTTCCGGCGAACGCCGAGACGAGCATGAGCAGCGACGATCGCGGCAAATGAAAGTTCGTGATCAATCCATCGATGGCGCGGAATTCAAAACCGGGATAAATAAACAGATCGGTGTCCCCGCTGAACGCTTGCAAGTTGTTCCGCGCCGCCGTCTCCAATACTCGAACCGCCGTCGTGCCAACCGCGATCACTCGTCGGCCTGCTTGCTTGGCTTCGCGAACTTGCAACGCGGCGGCTTGATCAAATTCCATATACTCCGTGTGAATGTGATGCAGTTCAACTTCTTCCGACTCAACGGGCTTGAACGTATCCAGCCCGACGTGCAACGTAACTTGAGCCAGATCGATACCGTGCTCTTTCAATCGATCGATTAGCTGCGGCGTGAAGTGCAGTCCGGCCGTCGGCGCGGCCGCCGATCCCGGCGTGTGCGCATATACGGTCTGATAGCGATTCGGATCGTCGAGCCGGGCATGAATGTAAGGCGGCAGCGGCATCACGCCCACTCGATCGAGTTGATCGTCAATCGCGCGATCAAAGCGAATGACGAATTCGCCCGTTGGTGCATGCTCGATCACTCGGGCGATCAGGCCGGTTTCAATTTCGATCTGGGTGCCGACGCGTAAGCGATGTCCGCGCAGTAAAGACTGCCAAGTCAAATCGTCCATACGGCGCAGCAGCAAAATCTCGATCGCACCGCCGCTGTGTGCCTTGCGCGCAAAAATCCGCGCCGGGATCACTCGACTTTCATTCGCCACCAATAGATCACCGGGTTTAAGCAGTTCGGGCAATTCAAAAAAGCGGCGATGCGCGATCGAGCCGGAAGATCGATCGAGCACCAGCAAGCGCGCAGCATCGCGCGGCTCGATCGGCGTCTGCGCGATCAGATCGGCCGGTAGATCGTACACAAAGTCAGCAGTCTTCATGGACCTTCATTATAGCCTGAATAGAAAACGGCGGACGTTTGTCCGCCGCGTCGATCAACCGCACATCATCACTGGTCTCTCACACACCGAAAGCCGATGTCGTCGCTGCGGCCATCGATGCTGGCTTGTCCGCGCGCAGTGGTCGTGGCCGCGTTGCCCTTGGTCTTGAACGATCCGCCACGAATGACTTTCATTAAACCGGTTGCCGGGCCGATCGGATTTGAAGCAGGACTGGTCTTATAATATTCGCTGCCATACCAATCTTGCACCCATTCCCAAACATTGCCGCTCATGTCGTAAGCACCATACGGACTCCGTGCTGAATTCGACGCAATAGCTACGGGTTGACCCGCGCCAAATTCCACGGTGTTTGCCCACGCGACGTTAAAGGTATCGCCCCACGGATAGGCGCGTTTCGTATTACCGCGCGCGGCATATTCCCACTCCGCTTCCGCAGGCAAACGTCCGCCATAATACGCGCAAAAGCGAGCAGCATCATTCCAACTGACATAGGTCACTGGAAAATTTTGTCGATCAGCGGCGCTGAATGTGCGCCAGGTCATGCCATCGCCGCCGCGCTCGGCGTCAGTCTGGTAACCGGACGCATTGGCAAAGCGCGCGAATTGCGCGACAGTGACTTCATTCGCATCGATATAAAAACTGTCTAGCGTCACGACATGCGCTGGAGTTTCATCCAGATCAAATTTGCCGCCCGTCGCACCCATCGTAAACGAGCCGCCCGCCACAAACACCATGCCTGCTGGACTTGAGCCACTGGACGCGGTTGCAGCGGTTGCATTTGATGCGGTCAGTATCGGCTTATTGGCAGCGACAGTCGCTGCGGGTGTGGCGCTAACCGCCACCGGAGTTCGCTCGAGATTCAACACGAGTGACCCATTGAGTGACTGAACGCGCAGTGCGCCGGATGCGATCAGCAACACCAGCAGCGCCAGCATAACGATAACACCCAGCGCAATACCCAGTTTTCGTCGATGCGCCTGGATCGATCGACCGAAGCTGGCGAGCGGCGTTTTTAGATCGATGTAACGAGCGGTCTCGGTTGAAGCATTCAATTGGGCGATGCTTTCTCGGTGCGCAGCTAAACCCGATCGGATCCTCTGCCCCATCGAGCGAACGAACGCGATCGCGACGAGGCCGAAGCGTTTAGCGAAACCACCCAGCGCGCGTAAGCCACGCAGCAGCAACGCGCCACTACTCTTCAATATCACGACTAAGCCCAAGGCAATGGCAATGAATATCTTGCCGAATTTGATCAGCCCTGCGCGCAAGATCGACCATCCTCGCCGGGCGAAAGAGCGCAGTCCTGCAACAAGAGGTGTCACATTGATTTTCCGCGCTGGACCGGACGCAGGCGGATGAAGGACTTCTTCGCGATCGACGCTCGTCGCCACGCCGACGATCCGTCCACCGATCGGGCCAACCGCGCGCGCTAAAGCAGCCACCATCGACTCAGCCGTTTGAAAGCGCTGATTCGGATCTTTCATCAGCGCTTTCATGATCACACTCTCAACTTCGATCGGAATCGCTGGATCGATCTCGCGTGGCGGCTTCACCGGTTCGGTGATGTGCTTGACGACGATGGCCATGCCGCTGTCACCATCGAACGGCGTCTTGCCCGTCAACATTTCATACAACGTCACGCCGAGCGAATATAGATCGGCGCGGCCATCGATCGTGAGGCCCTGCGCCTGTTCGGGCGACATGTAGTCGGGTGTGCCCATGCCCACACCGGATTCAGTGACCTTGCGCCCGCTCGCCATAATTTTCGCTAAACCAAAATCGGTCAGCAGCGCCCAGTTGTTTTCGCCGACCAAAATGTTGCTGGGTTTCACATCGCGATGGATCACGCCCTGCTTGTGCGCAAAGCCTAAGGCCAGTCCCACCTGCGTGACGATCTCCATGGTATCGCGCAAATCCAGCGGACTGCCCATCAACTCGCGCAGTGTGCCGGTGTTGACGTACTTCATGACGATATAGACGACATCGCCGGCTTGTTCGTAATCGTAAACGGGCAGAATGTTCGGATGATCGAGCCGGGCTACCGCCTGAGCTTCGCGCCGGAAACGTTCGAGGAAATTTTCTTCATCGATGAAATGCGGCGACAAAACTTTGACCGCGACGAAGCGATCGAGTTTCTCTTGATACGCTTTATACACGGTCGAGGTCGCGCCGCGCGAAACGCGCTCCAAGATTTGATATTGTCCCAGCCGATGTCCGACGAGGTCTGCCATGAGAAGTAATTAGTGATCAGTAATTAGTATATTGGAGCATTGGCACATCATAGAAACGCCGATTGTTCGGGCCGATTTGGATATTCCAATTGCAAATGATCGTAGGCGCGCTGGGTGGCCAATCGGCCGCGCGGCGTCCGATCGAGAAAGCCGAGTTGCAGCAAATACGGCTCGACCACATCCATGATCGTATCGGCCTCTTCGCTGATCGATGCGGCGATCGTTTCCAGGCCAACCGGGCCGCCGCCGAACTTATCAATGATCGAGTGCAACACACGCCGATCGAGATCATCCAAGCCCAACGGATCGACGTCGAGTAGTGACAACGCTTCGGCGGCCATCTGTCCATCGATCGTGCCATCGCCGCGAACTTGTGCATAATCGCGCACGCGCCGCATCAAGCGCAGCGCAACTCGCGGTGTGCCACGCCCGCGTCGAGCGATCTCGGTCAAGCCGCTCGGATCGATTTTCACTTTAAGCAGATTCGCTGCGCGCTGAATGATTTGTTCCAGTACATGCTGTTCGTAAAAATCCAAGCGATACACCGCGCCGAAACGCGCACGCAAAGGCGAACTCACCAATGCCAGCCGTGTCGTCGCGCCGATGAGGGTGAAGCGCGGCATCTTCAAGCGGATACTGCGCGCCGACGGCCCCTTGCCGATCACGATGTCGAGCGCGAAGTCTTCCATCGCCGGATATAAAATTTCTTCAACCGCGCGCCCCAAGCGATGGACTTCGTCGACGAATAACACGTCGTTGGCTTTTAAGTTGGTCAAGATCGCGGCCAGATCGCCCGCGCGTTCAATCGCCGGGCCGGAGGTGACACGCACATTCACTTCCATTTCATTCGCGACGATGTGCGCCAGACTGGTCTTGCCCAAACCGGGCGGACCGTAAAACATCAGATGATCGAGCGGCTCTTTGCGCAGTTTAGCAGCCTGGATCAAAATGCTCAGGTTCTCTTTGAGCCGCTCTTGTCCCGGAAATTCAACCAACCGATTGGGACGCAAGGCTCGATCGAGTGCGGTGTCTTCGTCGCGTGAGATGGGTGAGATCGGCCGATCGGGCATAGTGATTATCCTAAATCTTGCGAAGGATTTTAGATCGATCCGCGCTCTGAGCGTTCCACCTTCGCCAGGATTTGCCAGTCGATTATACCCGAACGAATGCGACCTGCACAAATCAGCGGCAATCATCGATCGATTCAGTTTAGCATGGTGGGCGAGCGCGCTCACTTACAAACAAGTTACAGGAGTATTTCGCCCCACCCCCCAACCCCTCCCCCCAACGACTCAACACCGAGACCCACATTACAAAATCTTGAAATGTCGTTGGGAGATGGGGTAATTGAAAATTTCTTTGACAAGGCCATCTGGCTCGAGTACGTCAGCAAACCCAAAACGATGGATTGAGTTTACCAGTGAACTGATCGATCTTTACGATCTGGCGGTTGAATTTTTTGGACGAGGCCGCAAGGATGCGACCGGCAGCGAGGCGACACTATGAACGCAATCA
>JBGQGR010000263.1:0-5156 GCA_041497495.1 Anaerolineae bacterium
CAATCTTTTTGACCTGAAGGCCCGTCACTTGTGCTGCGCCGGACGCGGAGCGCAATGGCGCCCCAATGTGCAGCAGCAGACTGACCATCACGAGCGCCCCCGCCAATGCCGTTAGTGATTTGATAAACCGGCGCAAGAATTGAGAGTTGATCTGCTGAATCATTTAAGCCTCCACGAATAGGACGAGCACACAGCCTGAAGCGCAGCCAGTCGCCACGCTGCTCAGTATAGGACACACATCATGCAGTGTCAATAATGAATATCCCCTATACCGCCGCCAAAAGTCATTCCAAACGACATCACGGCGCTGTGATTTCAAACAAGTAACTCTGATCGAACGCCGCCACAAGTGCCAGACGCTCCTGGCTGGACGCTCGAGCATATAACCGGCTAAGCGGTTCAGGACGATTCGGATCGAGCACCAGCCATTTTGCGCCAAACTGATCCGCGGCACGCAGCAGCGTTTCAACATCGCCAGCCGGAATCACGATCGATCGCAAGCCGGTGTGATAATAGAATGACGGCGGATTGTTGATCATCACGATGGGATCATGCTCACCGCGATCGACACTTGCCCCACTGCGTGGCGCAGTGCGGGTCAACCACTGCCCGATTGAGTCATATACCCGGTCGGCTTGATTCCAAATCGGATCAGCGGCATTCGGTCCGATTACACGACCAGACCATAACACAACACTCAACACAATTGCCAATAGCACCAGAAAAAACCCGAAGATCGATCGGGCTTGCCGCACATTCCATGTTCGGCGGCGAGCGGCAACCCGCTCGATGATCGCATCCAAACCGATCGGCACGGCGGCAAAGAAGAACGGCAGCAACGCGCTGCTCGAATGGAACAAGCCGCCGCGATCGCCCGCGAAGGTAAAGACAATGGACATCACCAAGTAAAGCAGCATCAAATAAATAATTGCCGCGCGATACAGCCTTTCGCGCCGAAGTTTCCACAGCCCGATCGCGATCAACGGCGCAAGGAAGATTAAACCGTCTTCGGCGATCAAATGAATCAAGCCGGAGCCTAACCCGGTGAGCTTGTCCGACAACACTTGACCAACGCCACAATTGATCAAGTGAGTGAGATCGAAGCGCGCATTGAAAGAAAATAATTCGTCGTAGTTGCACACGTAAGCCGCTTGTGTGCCTGCGGACGACAGCGGCGCGCCGATCGTCGCGATGTTGCGCATGAACCACGGCAGCATGATGAGGAAATAGCCAATTAAGATAAGGATGAAGGATGAAGGATGAGGGATGAATCTGTTACTCTGTCTTTTTTCATCCTTCAGCCCTCCGCCCTCATCCTTTAATTGAATCCATAACATGGGAAGTAACAACAGCACTCCATCCGCCCGGCTCAAATGCGCCAGGCCCGCGCACAAGCCAGCGAGAAACAATCGACGCGAAGATCGATCGGCACACAGATACAACGCCAGCGATCCAAACACGGCAAACGGCGCGAAACTTTCCGGCACACCCCAATACGGCAAATAGAATCCACTAAAGATCGTCAGTGATGCGGCGATCCAGGCGGCGCGCCGCGATCGACTTACTCGCCAAGCAACTGAAAATGCAATCAGCGGCAGCAACGCTGAAAGTAAAATGAACGGAAGTTGCGCGGCGCGAAAACTGACCCCGAAGATCGATTCGCTGATCCCGACGAGCATCGACGGCAGCGGCATCCAATACATGTGGCTGGGATGCGGCAACGTGGTCGGTTGATCCAGATAATTCCACACATACGGATCGTTGAAGCCAAAGCCTTGAACCAAACGCTGTCCACCGACGGTGTAATAAGCCGCATCCATGTAATTCGGTTGGGCTTGGGGCAAGGCCGCCAAGAGACGAACAATCAACGCAAGCGCCAAAATAATGATTCGATCACGACGTAAATCATTGCCAATTTGATCAGTGTTCATTGTTCATCGATCAAACTTTTTGGTAGCGCCGGCCCAGACAAGTGAACTGTTGGCTCTTGCCGAGGCCGCTGCGATGCAAAACGTAGCGCAGCAACAGCCACACAATGCTCAAGCCATAAAACGTGCTGTCGATGAAACTAGCCGACGAGGCTTCGGCAAAATATCGGACGGGCACGGGTATTTCGGCGATGCGATAACCGCACTCGACGATCTGGGCGACGATCTCCTGATCGAAAATAAATTTGTCGGAGTTCGTGCGAAAGTTGACACTCTCTAAGACATCACTGCGATACGCGCGATAGCCGGTGTGAAATTCGGATAAGCGCAATCGAAATACTCGATTCTCTAGCGTGGATAAAAATTTGTTGGCAATATATTTCCACCACGGCATACCCTGTTGATAGGCCGACACGCCCAGCATGCGCGAGCCAAAGACCACATCGGCCTGCCCGGACTCGATCGGCTTGAGCATCTCCGAGAGCAAACTCGGATCATACTGATAATCGGGATGCACCATCACGACGATCGTCGCACCCGCTTTCAAGGCTTCGGCATAACAGGTCTTTTGGTTCGCGCCGTAACCGAAGTTGCGCGAATGCAGGTAGACATTCAACCCCAGCTCTTTGGCGATGTGCACGGTCTCATCGCGGCTGCCATCGTCGACCAAAATGATCTCCGCCACCTCGCCGCGCGGCAGATCATCGTACGTGATCTTCAATGTCTTCGCGGCGTTGTAGGCCGGCATGACGACGATCACTTTTTGATCATGCGGTTGGCTCATAACTCGAAGTCTCCAACTGGCGCAACGGATGTCTGGCGGCTGCGCGACGTGCAAAGTATAGGCCTAGCCAAAGACTGACACTCGTCAGGTTTCCGAAGTGCCAGGCAGCCGGCCCCAAGTAGTTCGCGAGCAATGGCGTCCACGCCAACAGCCACGACAAGATCGCCCAGCCGCGATCCATTCGCGCCAGTGCCGGCATGAGGACGATAAAATGGTATGGAAACAAATGCGGCGTGCCGAACGAACCCGCGGCCATTAACATGTCTTCATCGCCGCGTGACAACCACAACAGCGGCAACGCGATCAACACACCCCACGGAAACAAAGTAATATCCTGCGGCCAGCCGGCCTTCCATTCTTGGCCACCGAAACCGAAACTTAGAAGGTTGAGTGGCCACAGGCCCCAGATCAGTATCGAGATCACGGCCCACACCAACCCCGCAACGATCCAGCGCCGATTGGCCAGGAGCGCGAAGGCGGCCAGTTGCGGCTTGAGCAGCACCAACGGCACACTGATCGGCAGGATCGCTAGTCCGAACACGACCAGCCCATCGAGGTTACCCAAGAACAGCACCCATAGTGTCGGCAGAGAGATCAGCGCCAGAGCCATGATCCAGACTGACCCTCGGTACTTCCGCACGCGCAATCCAATCCCTAGAACGGTCAACACAAATATCAGCGCCGGATTCAAAAGGCGCACCGTCGGCGCAACCCAGGGCACATGCAGCGGCGGGATCTGACCTGTGCTGAAGCAGCATTTCCAATCGAAGCCGATTGGCATGAACTGGCCCACGCCATATAAGATGGCACAGATGATCAGCAACACACCGATCTGCCGCACAGTTGTAACTGCCTCACCCCGCTCCAGGGTCATTCTCCCGGTAAGCAGGTCTAAAAATGCGCGACACCCGTGCGCCATGCGAAATTGCCAATCTTTGAAATCCTGTCGCAAACCTAACAGTTCACGCTTAAAGAAATCAATCTGCATTCACTACCCCCTTTTTATCGGCAGACTACCTCTAGCTTATGGCCTTAGATCGTAAATGACTGCGCCGGGCAGCTGCGCGGCAACTTTCACTCCGGCCGCGTTGAATGCATCCGGATACAGGCCAACTTTTTCTGTCACAACCACGTAGCGCACGTTATATCGATCGGCCATCTGACGCACGATCGAGACCTCTTGATTTTTCGGCAGCGTCACCGCCGGATAACCGCTCATATAGTTCAAGCTGTGCGCCTGAGTCGCCATGACAGTTTGATCGGCCGGGACATTCTGGCGCAGCCAATCCGCGGCCGCCGCGAACTTAGCGTGATCAGTCTGACTTAGATTGATCGCATTCGGCCAGGCCACCGCCGATTGAATGACGATCAACACCATACACGTACTGTATATCGCCAGGCCAATCAGCCGCCCAATCGGTCGAGCGCGCATTTTCTGGATCAGCAGCACGCAGCCAATCGCAGCGAACGGCGCGAACGCGCCCGCCGAATGATAAAACGATCCGGTCGTGGCTGAGGTCGGAAAGAGGAAACTGAAGCCCAGGAATAAGAAAGCACTATACACCACAAACAACCGATAGATTGATTCGCGCCGAAAGGTAATCATGGGCAACCCGATGAGGCCAAATGGAAATGAAATTAACAGGATCACACCCAGCGCATGCCAGACAGCATTCAATCGAAGTAGCAAGTTCGCACCCAAGTCGTAGGTTACTAGATCGCCCAGCATCGGCAAGTTTGTATAGTTGAACCAGTCGTTGTAATTGCGCGCCGCCGCGATCGTGCCAAAGGGAATAGGCTGGATCGTACCGAAGGCGTTTAGATCGCGCAGCCACCACGGAACCGCGAAGACGAAATAACCGATCGAGCCTGCGATCAGCATCTTCAACATGATCGACCGTTCATGCCGCAGCCTGATCGCGCCGCACAAGCCAAACGCAATCGGCAACAGACTGCCGTGCGATCGAGTGAGATAACTGAGGGCGCACAGCACACCTGCCAAACCCGATCGTTTAATGCTGCGCCGATCGATCGCAGAGGCGGCCATCAACAAGGTGCTGGTGGAGATCAACGCATACATCGCAGAACTGTCTGAACTGGCCGCTTGATAAACCAATGTCGCGGCAGGCATCAACAAGACAGCTGCCATCAAACTCCAACGACGCTGATCCTTCCAGATCGTGCGGCCGAAAGCATAAGTGATAACGGGCAATAAAGCGCCAGCAAGCACATCGGGTAACTGGGTGACAAAAAGCGTGTCGGCAAACAAACGAATGAAGACCGCCATCAAGGCGGTTGTCATCGGCATCCAAAATTCGTGGCTGGGATGCGTGACCGCGGCGAATGGGACGAATTGGCTCCAGACCACATCGATCACAAGTCCACGCCCGGCGACCAGATTGCGAGCAGTCTGAATGTAGAAGGCCGGATCATCGAGCGGCGGG
>JBGQGR010000264.1:0-5116 GCA_041497495.1 Anaerolineae bacterium
AGCGTCCGTGTGACTGACGAATGATCTCGCCTAGCGTTTTAGTGCCTGCATTCAAATTGATCGCCGGATC
This sequence comes from Anaerolineae bacterium, assembly GCA_041497495.1. Lineage (GTDB taxonomy): Bacteria > Chloroflexota > Anaerolineae > Fen-1058 > Fen-1058 > JBGQGR01. The sequence goes on from JBGQGR010000264.1 coordinate 71, forward strand.
CTTCAGCGCTTCGGCGCTCGGCCGCCACGGAAATGGCATCACTTGCAGCAAGCCAACCGCACCAGCCGGGCTGACGATGTTCGGATCGCCTTTCGATTCTTCGAACATGATCGAGCACACCAAATTGGGATCGAGTCCGCGCGCGGAGGCATTCGCCGCGATCAAATCTACCCAGCGGCTGATCTTGCTCTTCCAATAGTTCGATAGCGGACCGTTATCGTCGGCGCGCGCGATCGCTGGGCGAATCACGCTCAACCCGATCGCGATCAGCAGCCCAATGGAGATTAGTTTGGCCCACGCAGAAAATTTCATAGACAAGAGTTTACCACACTTGAATGCAGAATGCTCAATTGAGAATTGAGCATTAAGCACTGGTTATTTGATTTGCAAGTCCACGTTTGTTCTTCAATCTCCATACGACGCCGAACGGATAGCCTATCAGCTTAGCGATGTCGCCGGCCACGCGAATGATCGGCACCCACCCGATCGTTTTGATCCGATCGATCGAGTTTAGATTGATCCACATGCGTGTTAGGCGTTGATAAGGTCGCTTCAAATATACGATCGCGCCGATGAGATATAGCAACTCAAGAAGCGGACTTACTCGAAGGCTGAGCCACGCAATCAATGGCACACCGATGAGATATGTTGCATATCGAATGAGATGCCGCTTTAGCCACAAGTTTGCTTTGCCGTCGCCACGCGCGTAGTGGTAATACTGTTCAATAAATGCGCGCAAGGAAGAACGTGGACGAAAGTAGGCAATTGCATCTGGCGCAAAGGCAAAAGATGTGTACTTCTTCAAGAGCGCGAAGTCAAAGACCAAATCTTCGCAAAAGTCCAGCCATTCAGGATAACCGTTAACCGATCGCCACGCTTCTTTCGTGAAGGCGATACTGCGACTCGAGGGCAGAAACTTCTTTGGATCGATCTCGTCTAGTCGCGGCAGTACTGTTGCACCCATTGCCACTTCAAAGGGTGTGTGCGGATCGGGCAAGAAGAAGCCGCTGACCCCGCCCCACCCCTGGCCCCCGGTACGCACTGCGCGCTTTACCGCATGGGTCCCCGTTTCGGAGAGGGGAATCAGCAACTTCTCAAGCCACTTGGAATCTAAGTGCACGCCCGCATCGGTCGAGGCGATCACCTCGCCAGTCGCCGCCTCGATCGCCGCGTTGCGGCCTTGAGAAATATTGCTATTGGGTTTTTCGATGACGCGCAGGGGAAAACGATTCTCGCTGCGAAGTAGATCGAGTGTGCCATCGGTCGAGCCGCCGTCACAGATCACCACTTCGTCGGGCGGGTGCGTCTGTGCCGCGATCGAATCGAGGAGCGTTTGAATGCTCTTGGCTTCGTTCTTGACGGTGACGATTAAAGAAACATTCATTGAGGGAATGAATGAGGGACGGAGAGACGGAGAGAAGGAGAGAATTTTTCTCTCCTTCTCTCCGTCCCGCTATCGCTCTTTCAGATTTATGCCAGCACCGGAATAATCATCGGCCGGCGTTTGGTTTCCTTGTACAAATAGTTGCCCAAAGTCTCTTGGACTTTGTCTTTGATCGCTTTGTCGTTGAGGGATGCGTCTTCACACACTTTCAACACGACGTCGGCGGCGCCGTCGATCAACTCCTGCGCTTCTTGGACATACACAAAGCCGCGGGTGACAATGTCAGGCCGATCGAGTACCAGACCCCGATCGGGATCACGATGCATCGCCACGACGACGAAGCCATCCCGCCCCAGCGTTTCTCGATCGCGCAGCACAGCCGGGCCGATATCGCCCACGCCGGAGCCATCGATGTAGACGTAGCCACCGGGCACGCGTTCGCCGATGCGCGCTTCGCCATCATCGAACTCCAGCGAATAGCCATTCTCCAGGACAAAAATATTCTGCGGCAAGACGCCGACCTGCTGCGCCAGATGCTCATGCGCGCGGAGGTGGCGCAATTCGCCGTGCACCGGCATGAAGTAATCCGGCTTGACGAGATTGAGCATCAACTTCTGCTCTTCTTGTGAGGCGTGGCCGGAGACGTGCACCTGCGCGATAGGATCATACAACACATTCGCGCCGCGCTGGAACAGTCGATTGATGGTGCGGTGCACCATTTCTTCATTGCCCGGAATGGGATGCGAAGACATGATGATCGTATCGCCGCGCTCGACTTGCAACTGCGAGTGCGTGCCGAGCGACATGCGCGCGAGAACCGACGATGGCTCGCCCTGCGTGCCGGTGCACATGATCACCACGCGATCGGCCGCCATCTTCTTGGTGTCTTCCAGCCGCACGATCAGATCATCAGGGAAATCCAGATAGCCCAGTCGCTGCGCCATCTTGACGTTTTCGATCATGCTGGTGCCGGCCAGCGCGAGTTTGCGATTATGCTTCACTGCCGCATTGGCCACTTGTTGAATGCGCGAGATCAAGGACGCAAACGTGCCGACGATGATGCGGCCATTGGCTTCACGAAAAACTTCCGCGAAGGCCGTGTCGACCACGCGCTCCGATGGAGTGGTGCCGGGTTGATCGGCATTGGTCGAATCTGATAGCAGGGCCAGCACACCGCGTCCACCGAACTCGGCGAGTTTGGCGAAATCGGTCGGCTTGCCATCGACCGGCGTGTGATCGAATTTGAAATCGCCAGTGTGGACGATCAAGCCGGCCGGTGTGGTGATGCCCACGCCGACGCCATCCGGGATCGAATGTGCGACGCGGAAAAATTCCAGAGCAAACGGACCGAGATCGAGATGGCCGCCGGCCTCGATTGTGTTCAAGCGGGCGTCGTCCAGAATTTTGTGCGACTTGAGTTTGACTTCGATTAAGCCGCGTGTCAATTTGGTGGCGAAAACCGGGATCTCCGGAAATTCTTTGAGCAGATACGGCAGGCCGCCGGTGTGATCTTCGTGACCGTGCGTGATGATGATGCCGCGGATGAGATCGCGCTTGTCGCGCAGATATGACCAATCGGGGATGATGAAATCTATTCCCAACATATCGTTTTCAGGGAACATGATGCCGCAATCGATCAGGATGATGTTCTTGCCATATTCGAAGGCGGTCATGTTCTTGCCGACTTCGCCCAATCCACCGAGCGGGATGATTCTTAAAGGTGATGCCATTGAAAAAGTTACTCCTAACTATCTTAAAAGCGCGACTAAACAAAAACCGCCTAGAGTCTGTTTCACCCCGGCGGCTGTCAATTTTCCTGCGGATGTTTCAGTTCGCCCACACACTAGAGTGTACAACATATAACGCACGCTGTCAAAAATGACCTCACCCTTCGCCCCTCTCCTGACAACTCAACGCATTCGTTAATCTTTATATGACCACGAGTTGCCAAGAGAGAGGTTGGGGGAGAGGTCAAAGAATTCCGACTTTGCTGTGATCGCCCAGCATGATCTTGAGCGTCTTCGTTTGGCCGCCCGCTCGGCCGATCTCGACGTTGCGCCCGATCAAGCTGTCGGCGATCCGGGCGGTCGTGTCGCTGATGTGCGTGTTCTCCAATACGACGCTGTGCTCGATCTCGCAATTCTCGATGATGCAATCATGATGAATGGAAGTATACGGTCCGACGAACGCATTCTCGATGCGCGTCCGTTCACCGATGATCGCCGGGCCGCGAATGGTGCTGTTGATCACGACCGCGTCTTTTTCCAGCACAACGCGGCCTTCGATGTGCGAGGCTTTGTCCACTTGACCGGCGCGCTGAGGGGCGAGCACATCGAGGATCAAGCGGTTGGCTTCGAGAATGTCCGACATCTTGCCGGTATCGATCCACCAGCCGTTGAGTTGATGCGCGCGCACGTTCAAGCCGTGATCGATCAGGTATTGAATCGTTTCGGTGATTTCGAGTTCGCCGCGCGCCGATGGCTTGATGTTGTTAACAGCTTCAAACACATGTCGATCGAACATATAAATCCCGATGACGGCATACGGCGAAATGAATTGCTTCGGCTTCTCAACTAATTTTGTCACGCGGCCATCAGCGTCGAGAACCGCGACGCCCATCGAGCTGGGATCGTCCATGGAGTATAGAATAATCTGCGCGTTCATCGCGTTATCGCTAAACGCTTTGACTTGCGACACGATGCCATCGCGCAGGAAGTTGTCGCCGAGGAACAAGACGAACTTATCATCGCCAATAAAGTCTTGCGCGATCTTGATGCCGTGCGCGATACCCTTCGGCGCATCCTGCAAGATGTAAGTGATCTGCGCACCGAACTTCGATCCATCGCCGACGGTGGCTTTGACTTGATCGCCTGTTTCGGGACTGATGACAATCCCGATCGAGGTGATGCCCGCCTCGACGAGATCTTCAATCGCATAAAAGAGCACGGGCTTGTTCGCCAGCGGAACGAGCTGCTTTGCGCCGGTATAAGTGAATGGTCGAAGGCGAGTGCCTTTGCCGCCGGAGAGGATGAGACCTTTCATTGTTGCTTCGCCCTTGATGTTAGAAGTTGGAGGTTGGAAGTTGGAAATTAGCTTGAACCCCAGAGGGCGCAAAGATCGCGGAGAAAAATAAATATACTTTGCGCTCTTTGCGTTCTTTGCGGTAAAAATTTCTATGCAGAATAATAGCCGCCCATTGCGCTATCGATCGTTGTGCCATTCAATACCACACCGACGACGCGGATGTTAAGTTTCTCCAATTGGGCTTTGGCGCGCTTGGCATGTTCGCGACGCGTGTGACCGGAGTTGATCACCAACAGCACCCCATCGACACGTGTGCCAAGGACGGATGCATCCGTCACCGCGATGACGGGCGGCGCATCGAATAGGACGATCTCGGCGCGAGTCTTCAGATCCGCAATCACATCCAGCATGCGCTTCGAGCCAAGGACTTCGGCGGGATTCGGCGGCAGTGGGCCGCTGGTCAAGACTTGCAAGTTGTTCACGCCGACATCTTTCAACGTCGGCTCGATCGGACCTTTGGCATTGATGAAGAGTGAGGTGAGTCCCGCATCGTTATTCAAGCCAAATGTCGTGTGAACCGTCGGGCGGCGCAGATCGGCATCGACCAGGATCGTTTTGGTATCGCCCTGGGCCATGGC
>JBGQGR010000265.1:0-5105 GCA_041497495.1 Anaerolineae bacterium
ATCAATCACTTGCTGATCGATCATTTCGATATGCGCAACGATTAGTTGCGGAGTTCTACTTTCCCTCGCGTCGATGCTATAATCTGCTTACACCATGCCCAAAACTAAACGTACTTCATCCAAAAACAATGGCGGACCGCTGGGCTTCGAGGAAAAACTGTGGGCTCCTGCCGATAAGTTGTGCGGTCACATGGATGCCGCCGAATATAAACACGTCGTCCTCGGTTTGATCTTCCTCAAGTACATCTCCGATGCGTTTGAAGAGCGGCATGTTCTTCTATTGAAGGAAGCCGCCGATCCGAAGAGCGAATACTACGTCAAAGAGTCGAAAGCGCGCTACGAAGTCGCCGAAGATCGAGATGAATACACCGCCGAAAATGTTTTCTGGGTTCCGCAGAAAGCGCGCTGGGATTATCTGCAAGACAACGCCAAGCAGCCAACAGTCGGCAAGATCATCGATGATGCGCTGACCGCGATCGAGAAAGAGGATCCCGCGTTGAGGGGCGTGCTGGCCAAAGATTACGCCCGCCCCACGCTCGATAAGCAGCGCTTGGGTGAATTGATCGATCCGGTGGGCACGATCGGTCTAGGCGATCAAGTCAGTCGATCAAAAGACATCCTCGGTCGCGTGTATGAATATTTCCTCGGCAAGTTTGCGAATGCGGAAGGCAAAGGCGGCGGCGAGTTCTAAACGCCGCAAGCGGTCGTGAAGTTGCTAGTCGAAATGATCGAGCCGTACAAAGGCCGCGTGTACGATCCGTGCTGCGGCTCAGGCGGGATGTTCGTTCAATCGGAAAAGTTTGTCCTCGCGCACGGCGGACGGATCGGCGATCTGGCGATCTACGGCCAGGAATCGAACGCGACGACGTGGCGCTTGGGCAAGATGAACCTCGCCATTCGCAGCATCGAAGGCGATCTCGGTGCGCAGAATGCCGACACGTTCCACAATGATCTGCACAAAGATTTGAAGGCCGATTTCATTCTGGCGAATCCGCCGTTCAACGTCAGCGATTGGGGCGGCGAACGCGTGCGCGATGATGTCCGCTGGAAATATGGCGCGCCGCCGACGGGCAACGCCAATTATGGTTTGGTGCAGCACATCATTCATCACCTCACGCCGAATGTCATTGCTGGTTTTGTCTTGGCGAATGGATCTATGTCCAGTAATCAATCCGGCGAAGGCGAAATCCGTAAAGCGATCATCGAAGCCGATTTGGTCGATTGCATGATCGCGCTACCAGGCCAATTATTTTTCACGACGCAAATTCCGGCGTGTTTGTGGTTTGTGTCGCGCAGTAAGAAGAACAACCGCTTCCGAAATCGAAGCGGCGAAGTCCTGTTCATCGATGCGCGCAAGTTGGCAAGTCTAGTTGACCGCACTCATCGCGATTTATCAGATGAAGAACTTGCGCGGATTGCGAATACTTATCATGCGTGGCGCGGCGAGAAAAACGCGGGCAAGTATGAAGATGTGGCAGGTTTCTGCAAGAGCGCAACTTTGGAAGAGATAGCGTCGCATGGCTATGTGCTGACGCCCGGTCGATATGTCGGCGCGGAAGATGTGGAAGATGACGGAGAGCCGTTTGACGAAAAGATGAAACGACTTACAATGAAGTTAGATGAGCAATTCCAAGAGTCGGCACACTTGGAGCAAGCGATTCGAGCGAATTTGCGACGATTGAAACAATGAACAGAGATTGATCACAACAACAAACGTGCTGCTTATTAAGCGTTTACGCCAATTCCTTTAATAAGCCTGCACCGTATTAAACGATCGTTGAATAAGGAATCAGGACAAATGCAACGAGGCACTGCTGGACGTTACGAAATCACGACCATTGGCGGAGAACAGGTGCGGGCTTTCATTCCACAGCCTTTACCCCCGAATCCGCCTGTGGAGTTGTCCAATGATCGACAGAGATTACTGGAGCGCGCTACGCTGGCGCTCGGTCGCCTGGACAGTATCACTTTGCTCTTGCCCGATCCCAATCTTTTCCTCTACGCCTATGTGCGGCGTGAAGCCGTGCTTTCATCTCAGATCGAAGGCACGCAATCGTCGCTGGCTCAGTTGTTGCTTTTTGAATTGGACGAAGCACCCGGTGTACTATTTGAGGATGTGCAGGAAGTTTCCAACTACGTCGCCGCGCTGGAACATGGCATGTACCGATTACGTGAAGATTTCCCGCCGTCTAACCGCCTGATCCGTGAAATGCATGCGACACTGCTCTCGCGTGGCAGAGGAAGCGATCAGTCACCCGGTGAATTTCGCCGCACGCAAAACTGGATCGGCGGCACGCGCCCGGGCAATGCCCACTTCGTCCCGCCGCCGCCGGAAAATGTTCAGGACTGTATGGCCGCGTTGGAGCGCTTCATCCACGCTGACGAGACACCCTACCCGGTGTTGATCAAAGCGGCACTGGCGCATGTTCAGTTTGAGACCATTCACCCATTTTTGGACGGGAACGGACGGATCGGGCGATTGCTCATCGCTTTCATTTTGCACCACAGCGGCGCGTTGTCGAGCCCTTTGCTTTACTTGAGTCTGTATTTCAAGCAACATCGGGCCGAGTATTACCGCTTATTAGACCTGGTTCGCGCCGAAGGGAAATGGGAAGCGTGGCTGGACTTTTTCTTGGAAGGCGTAGAGAACACAGCCTCGAACGCAGTGCAGACTGCCCAACGCTTGCTGGCCCTGTTCCGAGAGGATGCCGATCGGACACAGACGATCGGGCGCGTTGCCGCCAGCGCCCTGCGCGTGTTCAGTGTCTTGCGTGAGCGCCCGCTGGTCACGCTGAACCAGATCCGCCTTCACACCGGATTAACCTTTCCGTCGGCGACAAAAGGCATGAACGCGCTGGTTGAATTGGGAATTGTCCGAGAACTGACCGGCCAGCGCCGTAACCGGGTCTTTGCCTATGATCGTTATCTGTCGATTCTCAACGAAGGCATTGAGCCGGTATGAAGACGTATTGAGATCAGGCAGTGCGCCGAATAGATGACGCGAGCCATTTGACGAAAAGCTAAAACGTCTTACAATCAGACTAGATGAGCAATTCCAAGAATCGGCACAGTTGGAACAGGCGATTCGAGAGAATATGCGGAGGTTAAGCATTGGCAATTGATGACCTCGACGTGGTGGTGAGCAACACCGGCCCGTTGATTTCTGCATTTCAGTCGGACAGTTTTGAGGTGATCGCCACACTGTTAGGCGCGATTCACACCACCATCGCTTGCCGTGCTGAACTGATCCGGCATGGCTGGCAGTCGCACATCGATCAGGCGGGCGCAGCGTTGGTCATTCACGAATTGACAGCCGTCGAAGACGAACGGGCGATGACGCTAGCCCGGCGAATCGCGAATCATCCGATCTCGAAAGATCGTAATCCGATCAATCATCTGGGCGAAGCGGAAGCGATGACGCTGACGCAGCGGGCCGAGTTTTCTAATAGCGCTGTATTGCTGGACGAGGTCGCGGCACGCAGCGTGGCTGTTGAGGATGGACTAATCATTTCAGGTTCGCTGGAGCATTGTTGGCAGCGGTCGAGCGCGGGCTACTGACCGCTGAGGAGTTGAAAGCGCGGCTGGACGACTGCCGCGAACAGGGAACCCATTACAGTCTGACATTCATCGAGCAAGTTTATCAAGCAGCACAGGAGGTTGAACCATGAAAGGAAATTTACCCGATCCCGTTCACGAACCGGATGCCGAGTTAGCGAGTGCGGCGGATGCGCTGCAAGATGCCGCACGCCTGCGCGCGATACTGCGTCAGCGTGAACATGCCGTGCAAGTGCGGGTTCCATTGTCGGCGCTGTTGGATGCGCTGGATGCTCTGGGCCCGCAAGAACTGCGTCAGGTCGCAAAACACGCGCAAGAGCGACTAACTGCGACCGGGCAACGTTAATCGATTGACAACACGCTAACGGCGGCAGGAATGATCTGCCGCCGTTGTCTATACTGCTGAGCAATTCGACACTTACATTAAGTTGCAGTTCCTGCGCGCGAGGTATTATGACTCTGGAACCGGGCGGTTCCTGTCCAAAGATTCGTGGCAGGGAGATTATACCAGACCGCAATCACTCGATGCGTGGGGCTATGTAGAGGGAGATCCCGTCAACCAAATAGATCCCTCTGGTCAACAATGTAATTCCTGTGGCGACACTATCCCGCTTCCTCCTCCTGACTGCATACCGAGTCCGCCATTCGGTTATTGTGTTGAGGGAAATGAGATCCTCACTACTTTCGAGGAAACAATTCTTCGCCCCAGCGTTAAACAGAGTGCTCGGCAATTTTGTGTACCGTGGCAAGTTGTTGGCGGTGTGTTGGAGTCGGAGCGAACGGCAGACTTTGACTTAGGACCAGAACTGCGAGAGGCGCTAATAGCAATGCTTGGCCCAAAGGCTGCGTTTCTTGTTACTAGAGATCCAAGTAATCCTGCATCCGGATATGCAAACATACATGTTCCCACGACTCGGCATACGGCTGAATACTTCCAAAACAACTATTTGCTTTGCATTAAAATGCAACTCGATATTTCGACTGGTGATAGTGACGAGGCAATCGTCACAAAGTTACAGAACTTAGATTTCAGCATTAGAACAGAAGCCGCCATAGTCCGCCATCTTGCTGATTTTCGTTTCGGATCAAACGGATTGCCCCATTTAACTAACCACGCAAATCTAGCAGACTGGACGATCGCTGATGCAGTCGCAATATGGCATGGATATAGATATGGCGCGCCTGTCGCAAGTCCCCCAGGTCAAGGATTGGGTTTCGCGAATATAGGGGCTTTCCAAGACCGAACCAAAAGTCTATCGGAGTTAATCAATAATGTGGTTATTGGCCAGGGAGATCCAAAGAGCAGTGCCGCCATGTCGATCCCTATATTTCAAAAGTATTTTGGCTTGCCGGATAATTAGAATTGCTGCGAGGAGTTACGGATGATTATCAGTATGCGCCGGTTGTTGTGTTTCTTTACACTACTAGGTTTGTTGGCATCCTGCTATCCATTAGTCGATCCTGATAAACAGCAAGAGGCTAGGAGAGGTTTAGACGCAGCTCTCGCACAACTACCAACATTACAAAGATTTACGACTGCAAAGATTCTA
>JBGQGR010000266.1:0-5082 GCA_041497495.1 Anaerolineae bacterium
ATGGTAACACGTCCATGATGGATGTCAAGGACATCTTGACAATTTCCAGTCGGTGGTTACAATATGCCTATTCAATCTCACGCATGCAACCCAAGGAGATGAGCACATGGCAGACGGCACAACTTACGAAAAGATTCAAGGTATCATCAGCGAATTGTTGGGGGTCGACAAAGCAAAAGTCACAATGGAGGCGCGCTTCCGCGAAGAGCTGGAAGCGGATTCGCTGGACTTAGTGGAGTTGATCATGGCCTTTGAAGAAGAGTTCAGTCAGGAAATTTCCGACGAGGACGCGCAGAAGATTACCACAGTCGGCGAAGCGGTGAATTACATCGACGCACGCAAGAAGTAAAACAGCCGGCGGTTAGCCGCTGAGCTGGATGGACAAAGTGAACTATGATCGCGGCCACTGGTTTCGCATCGGTGGCCGCTTTTTTTATTATTTGCAGTCGAGACGCTCCACCGGAACGTCTCGACGGGGGAGGGGCAATTGGAAAATAAACACGCGGCTGATTCCAAAGTGGTGCTCTCGCAATTCATGCAGCCGGAACATGCCAATGTGATGGGCAATGTGCACGGCGGTGTGTTAATGAAGTTGATCGACGAAGCGGGCGGCCTATGCGCCACGCGGCATGCGCGGCGGCCGTCTGTTACCGTGGCAGTTGACTCCCTGCGATTTTTGTCGCCGGTGCACGTGGGCGATCTGGTGACCTTCACCGCGCGGCTGAATTACATCGGGCGCACGTCGATGGAAGTGGATGTGCATGTGGAAGCGGAAAATATTTTGACCGGCGATCGAACGCATACCAACGATGCCTATTTGGTATATGTGGCACTCGATGATCTCGGCAAACCGATCGAGGTGCCGCGCTTGATCCTAGAAACCGATGAAGAACGGCAACGCTGGGAACTGGGCAAGCAGCGGCAAGCCGATCGATTGGTGCGGCCGCAGCGCGAGGGCAAAGTATGACCACTCAAGAGGCCTATACTGCCGCCGGCGGCGTGCTCACGCGCGACGACGGTAAATTATTTTTAGTGTAGGAGCGTCCGGGGCGGCCCGAAATGCGCTTGCCGAAAGGCCATGTCGACGCAGGTGAAACGACGGCCCAAACCGCAGTGCGCGAAGTGCAAGAAGAGACCGGCTATGCGGAGGTGGAGATCGCCGCCGATTTGGGATCGATCACACATTCGTTTTACAATGCGGCGCGCGATACGGAAGTCACGCGCACCGAATCTTATTACTTGATGCGCTTGACGGGCGAGAGTCATTACGACAGGCCGCAGTTCGCGCACGAAAATTTTCAGCGGCGTTGGATCGATCGTGATGAGGCTGAACGTTTGCTGACCTACGAAGTGGAACGCGAATTTGCGCGGCGAGCCAAGGCCATATTGATGAATAACACTAGCGGAGCAACTCGTGCGTGATTTACCGTGGCGATCGATTGGGCTGCTGATCGCATTGGCGTTGATCGCCGCCGGATATTTTGGACCGTGGGTCACGCACAAGGATGTGGGCTTGGTTTTATCCGCCGATGATTTAGCGGAGTTCGTTAAATTCATGCCGATGGTTCGATTGGGCGAAGCGGGCATTGTGCGCGAATTGTTTTTTGCGCCGATCTGGCTCGCTTCGATCGGCCTCGGATTGTTCGGGGGGCGTCAGAGAGCCGTTAAAGTAAGATGGGGTTTGCTCCTCTTGAGTTTGCTGCTCGTTTTCACGCCGCTGCCGCCGTTTACATTCTTGGTCGATGCGTTCCGTTCGCCGGAGTTCAGTTTAACTTTTTGGGTTACGGTGATAGCCACGGTGATGATAGTGGCTTTGACGATCTTCGGGCGCCGGTTGTCTGATCGAGTTGAGGCGATGGTGTGGATCATATTGGGAAGCGCGGCGGCTTCGATCGCGCCACTGCACTTTATCAAGATTCAGCCTGAGATTGCAAAATTGTATTCATTCAACATCGGCTGGGGATTTGTGCTGGTGATTATCGGTGGCGTGGGATTGATCGCGCTCGGGCTGGGGAGAATAATCGGGAGCAGAAAGAACCCGCCTGCTTCAGCGTAAAGCGATCGATCAATAATCGAACAAAAAAGCGGCGATGGAAAACTATCGCCGCTTTTCGATCGATCAACTTACTTGCTGATTGTTATCAAAACCGTGGTGAGGTTGCTGCCGGTATCGAATGTGATGCTGACCGAGGCTGTACGAGTATCTTTCTTGAAGCCGAGCGTCGCGAAGTTCGGCGCAGACATGTTGCTACTCTCGTCAGCAGTCCAGCCTTTGGCCACCATCTGCGTCTTGTAGAAATTCACCGCGTCATCAAAGCCAGTGGCGCTGCTATAAGTGGTCATGTCACCAAAGGCCGAGTTGTTCTTAGCGTCAGGCAGAATCGGGATGTCAGCTGCAATCTGGCCGCAGTCGGCGGGCGGCGCAATGTTGATGGCTTGATTGACGTTCTTGACCTCATAATCCCAGCGAATAGTGCCCTGGCTGTTGGTCCCTGATGCAAAGAAAGTATCTTTGCCGGTGGCTTGATAGAAATACTTTACAACATAACCGCCGGGCGTGGCAACCCACACTTCGCTCTTGCCATCTGTGTAGTTGCCTAACGCGGCGAAGCGCTGCACGTCGACCGCGAAGTGCTGCGTGGGAATACCGTTGACGGTTTCTGAACCGAGTAGCTGCGCGCCTCGAATATCGCCGATGATGCTGGACGGTGTAAAGCTGCTGCTGCTTGTCGGCGGAGTATTGGAATCGGACTGGATGCAGCTCGTGCCGAATGAGACATAGCTCTTGCCATTGACTTCCCACGATTCAAAGCCGGCGTCGGCTACGCCGGTGTCAGTGCTGGAGATCTTTGAATGTTTGGCGGCGGGATTCTTGACGAATTCTTCAAGCGTGGTCCAATTCCACTGCTTGGGCTGGCCGTCTGCGGTACCATCGAAGGACATGGCGAAATTAGTCTGATATGAATCCAGCGCGTCCAGACCTTGTCCAACGTCGGTTAGATCGACATTGCCGCTAGTGTTGTCGTTCGCCAGTTGAGTCGAGACGACAACGGGTGCAGTGGTGGGCACGACAACTGGTTTAGTCGTTGCCGCCGCTGGCCGAGTTGAATTGGCATTGGGAGCCGTGCTTGATTGACACGCGCTTAATATCAGGACACTAACGAACAAGATTATACCTACTAAACGAGTCTTCATTTTGCTTTCTCCTGAATGTTTGGCTTACGTTTTTACGTTTGATTCCGGCTACATCGTAACACACGTTAACCGGGTGTCAAATCGCTTTAATGTACGAGGACCGTGGCCAGAGGGCCGGTACCCACGATGGCATAGACGCGTGAACCTTTGCTGGAAGGTACAACTCCAGCGAGTGTATTTTTCGGCAGGAGTTGTAGTGTATTGGGGTCCATCACGTTCTCGGTTGAGGTGGAAATAAAAGTGAAGCCGTTGTCGTTGGAGAGCTGGGTGAACGGTGAACCCGACAGTGCCGGAAAGGTGGATCGAATGAGATTGACGGCCGCCGCCGCATCGCCGGGTGTTGTTCCGGCGACCTCGATCACGAAGACGCCGATCGAATTGATATTAACATCGACCATGATATCGCCTGTGTTGGCGCCTGCGCCAAAGCCGATAGCCGCGGTTCCGTTCGCAAGTACGCCGCCGTATGATTCGACTGCATTACCTAAAGCGGTTTGATAGGTTGTCGCGATTGAGGCGGGCAGACCGAGGTCTGCGCCTGTGACACCCCCCGATCGAACAAACGACACGTTGAGGCCTAACTGTTCCAAAGCATATTGGGTGATGAGGTCGCTCGTCTGATTAGCCTCGCGTGTGACGCGTAATACCGGCGTTGGTCCGCCCGGTGTGGGTTCGTCATCGATTTGTTGATCGGTGGTTGCCACCGGGTTGGGTGGCGCCGCCGGGAAGACTGGCGAGTGTGGCGCGCCGCATGCCGCGCTGAAGAATACAATACAACCCAATATCAATGACTTATGCATAGGATGCCTCGATTAACGTAGAGCTGTGTTGACCGGCTAATTATCGCGCCCAGGGTATGGCCCGTAAGAGGCGATGATGTCACTCTCAGTGTAGACTTGTTTCATGGCGTCCCACCAACTAAGGCCGTCGGTCTTTTGGAAGTGCCACCATTCTACATCAGGATAGAATGATCGCCAGCGATAGATGGCGCGTACACGCTGCCACCCATAATCCGCCGCGAGGGTGCTGAAGTCAACGTAGTAACCTGCCGGAATGACCGCCAACGGCGCGCCGCCGCTATCGGTGCCGACTTGCAAATTCCACGGTGCCTCACGCAGGGGTTCGCCCAGACTGCCGTCTTGATTCTTGGCTTTGATGAAGACATGCCAGTAGGTAACCGAGCCAATATCCTCGCGCACGAATTCGACCAGATTGCCCGGTTGATTGTATGGAGTCTGATCGATATCGAACGCGCGGCCGGCAACGTGGTACGATCGGCGGCTCTGCCCGTCGCGCGGGATATGGTTCATCGGACGAAAGGAATCGCCGAGCGCGCCGAGATAATCGAAGCCGGATTCGCGCAGGACACGCGCGCGCAGTGCGCGGAATGAATCATCGACGGCATCACTCAATGTGCCGCCTGAGGGTTTGATGTTTTCAAGTTGCACGAAAGCGTACAGGGGCCGCCCCGGCGCGGTTGGACTGACGACCTCTGTATACAACGGCGGTGCTTTCAACGGAGCATCGGCCAAACTGCGGCTGATCGCTTCAGTTGGAATAAGATTCGCGGTCCAAGTGGGATGTTCGATGAACTCGCGCCCACCGAATGCTTCCTGTGCCAGTCCCCAGCCGCCGATGTTCGCGCCGATCAGCACATCATTTTCGCCGCGATGATAAGTAAAAGCTAAGGCGTCGCCATCCGGTGACCAGGCGGGTTCGCTCCCTTGTCCAAATAATCCCACGTCGGCTTCTTGCAAACTCTTGAATTGCAGATCGAAGGTGTTGAGGTAGATCAATTGATCGCCTGCTCGGCCGGATGTATAAGCCAGCTGCGTTCCATCCGGCGACCACGCCGGGTTGTCTTCAGCCCGATCGGGCGTGTTGGTC
>JBGQGR010000267.1:0-5081 GCA_041497495.1 Anaerolineae bacterium
AACATGCACAAGTGGAGTCTTCATAGGACAATATTCAGCAGGAGGGGACTATGGACGATTACAAACTTTTTGGACATGACCGTACGGAGTTGAGCAAGGTCCGTCGTGCTTTGCATCAATGGAGCAAGGCTGATGTGCCAGCTATAATGCCAGTGGTTGACGCTATACAACAGAAGTATAACCTTTCAGATATCTCAGTAGTAGAGCCGCATTGGGAAACTAACGTCTTTCCCCTCTATTATTGGGCATACGAGGCAGTGAATGGCAATGCAGAAAAAAAGGCAGGCGGCAAGAGAGTGTACGATCACGTTTTAAACTTGTTGCCGACCCTATTCCCGCTCACTTGTGACGCGTTGTCAGTAGAGGGGCTGCGCTTACCTCTGATACACGTGATGGACGGCGAGATTGACATTTTGGTGGAAGACTCACAATACTTCTTTTTTGTAGAAGCGAAGATCCCTAGCCCAAAAGTAAAGTTTCAACACACAGGCAAGGTTCACCAGTTAGTTGGGCAGTACGTTCAGGGCAAGATTCTGGAAAAGATTGTAAAGAAGCGGTTCGTCCTTGCTACGATCGGCGTCGGCTACGATACGAAAATCAGTCCCGATCCCGAATCTAGCGACCAAAAGTTGTTGCATTTAATCAATGACGACAGGCCACAGCTTGTGATTCATGATCTTGGGAATATCCTTGATCTAAATTGATCAACCTGCCACTGCAATTTTGCACTCCGCCGATCAATGCCCAAACTCTCTCTGCACGAAATTCATCTTACTCATCAACTCATTGCGCCATACATCATCCGCACGCCGCTCGATCGTTCCGCGTCGATCAGCGCGCAAGTCGGCTTCGAGGTTTATCTCAAGCAAGAAAATCGACAGTACACCGGATCATTCAAGCCGCGCGGCGCGTTGAACAAGATCATGTCACTATCAAATGAAGAGTTGTCAAACGGGATTGTGGCGGCATCGGCCGGCAATCATGCGTTGGGTGTGGCGTATGCTTGTAAAGTGCTAGGCATCAAGAACGCCGATGTCTACGTTCAAGCGAATGCGGCGCAAGCCAAGATCGATAAGATAAAACAATATACCATCAACCTACATTTAGTTGGTTCAACATTCGAAGAAGCCCAACAAGCTGCCCGCGCCCATGCGGATCGATCCGGCTCGACGTTTGTATCAGCCTACGATGACATCGATGTGCTGGCAGGCCAAGCGACCGTCGGGCTTGAGATCATGCAGGACTTAGCCGATGTCGATACGATCGTCGTGCCGACAGGCGGCGGTGCGTTAGTCGCGGGCATCGCGGCCGTCGCCAAATCAATCAATCCGATGGTCAGGATCATCGGCGTGAACCCGGCGGCATCACCCTCGGCTTACTTATCGAAACGCGACGGTCAGCCGTACGATCCATTCGATCATGAGCCGACCTTGGCGCAAGGATTGGCAGGCGGATTCGGTCGCGTGCCATTCATGATCGGCATGATGCTGATCGATAAGATTGTTTTAGTCACCGAGGATGAACTGAAGCACGCGATTGCGGCGATGATCGGTGCCGATCAAATTTTGCTGGAAGCGTCCGGTGCGGCAGGCATCGCCGCAGTATTAAGCGGAAAGATCAAAGATACTAAGAAGTGCGTCGTGGTGTTATCGGGAGGGAATATTGATGCTGGGACATTGAAGGAGATATTGCGTGATGAGTGATGAGTGCGTCGTGAATCATGATAGCATCCTGAGCGGAGCGGCATATTTTCGCCGCGAAGTCGAAGGACGCGGCTCACAACATCAGCATCACCCATATCGCGTTCTTCGACTCCAACCTGCGGAACAGCACGCAGGTTTCCGCTCAGAATGCTTGCGCCTCTTCGAATTCTATTCGTACTGTGGACTTCATAATTACGCACTACTTAGTACGTAGTAAATATGTCACCTCTCATCTTCGTCTTCCTCATCGGCTTCATTCTCTCATTGGCCCTAACGCCCATCGCCGCGCGGATTGGCCTGCGCCTGAACATGGCCGACGATCCCGGCGGACGACGACAGCACACAGGTCGCATCGCTCGAACGGGTGGCATTGCGCTCTATATCAGTTTCGTCGCCGCGATCATCATCTCGCAAGCATTCAACCTACCTCGATCCGATCCGAATGAATCGACGCGCTTGATCGGCTTGTTGATCGGCACGACGATCATGTTCGTCTTCGGCTTGATCGACGATCGAGTTGAGCTCAAGCCGGGCTTGCAATTCGTCGCGCAGTTCAGCGCCTCGATCGTCGCGATCGGTTCATTGATCATCATCGAACGTTTCAGCAATCCATTCACCAATCAACCGGCGATTATCGAATCGTGGTGGACGTGGATCATTGTTCCATTGACGCTCTTTTGGTTGATGGGCATGATGAACACCGTGAACTGGCTGGACGGCCTCGACGGACTGGCGGCCGGCATCGCGGCGATCTTCAGTTTCATTTTGCTGTTGGCGATGCTGCACGAAACATCGACTCAACAACCACAGATCAGTTTGACGCCCCTGCCCCTGGCGCTGCTCGGCGCAACGCTCGGCTTTCTGCCGTACAACTTTCATCCCGCGCGCGTGTTCATGGGATCGAGCGGTGCTATGATGTTAGGCTTTGCTTTAGGCAGTTTGGGAATTATCGGCGGCGCGAAAGTTGCCACGGTGTTGCTAGTGTTAGCGGTGCCGATCTTGGATGTCGCGTGGTTGATCGTTTCTCGCATCCGGCACCATCGATCGCCGATGCAGGGTGGACGTGATCACCTGCATTTCCGATTGCTCGATCTCGGCTTATCGCAACGGCAGATCGTGATCGGTTACTGGATCGTCAGCGCGTTATTCGGCGCATTGGCTTTGTTGATCGAAGCGCGGATTTACAAACTCCTTGCGTTGGGGATTTTAGGGGTCGTTACATTGGGAGTAATGATCGCGCTGTCAAAACGATCAAACTCGTAGGGCGAGGTTGCCTCGCCCAGGACGCGGCGACCGCGCCCCTACGGTATTATTTTTTCCTTCGCTGCAGAGGCGCATCTTCCGGCGGCGTGTAATAGAATACGCGCTGCCCGCGCAATCCACCGATCATTCTTTCCAACAGCCAGATCACAAACACAAACGGCAAATCGACAATCAATGTGATCGTAAACGCGGCGGCCAGCCAAGCCAAGGCATCATCAATCGCCGGACCCAAACGACTCAACGTCGATCCGAGTCCGGCCAACAGCGCGACCACTATCACAATAGCGATGAACACAATAACTGGTGGCCACGTGGATCGATCGGACGAGCTGGGCATCATCGCATTCGAAATCGCAAACAACAGATACAGCCACAGCCAGGCATCGGGCACACGCAGCGCGCCGCCCAATGCCGCGAACATGATCGATGGATCGTGCGTGCGAAGCGCATCACCTAAACTGCTGACCCCCAAGGCATATTGAATGATCAACAGCACGGCGAAGCTGCCAAACATCAACGGCGCAAGTCCGATCAGGCTCAATCGAATCACATCGACTTGCTCGACGCGCACCGCGCCCAATCGAACGTGACCATCCGGTTGGCGGCGTGGAATGATCGTCAGACCGGCCGATCGCACGCGCAAGATCGTCGCCATCAGCGCGTGACTGATCTCATGGAGCGCAACACCCGGCAGCAATGGCAGTGCATATAAAACGATCGCCATGTCTGCATGGCCGGTCAATAACAATGCCACGCCGTGCAAGTGTTGATGTATCCAGCGCTGCACAATGACTAGACCGACCAATGTAATTAAAAACCAGAACAGGGCCATAGCCGCCATTCTACAACAACTTATGCGCTTATGCCCACCGGCGCGACTTGCTTATTTTTAGCAACCTGCTTATACTAACCTGACAAATCAGCCCATAATCAGGGCAAAACCAATCTCTAAAAGGAGTTCCACGATGGCAGGCAAGCGAATGACCAAGTCCGAATTTGTAGCCGCAGTGGCTAAAGCATCTGGCCTGGAAAAGAAACAGGCTGTCGCCGCGCTCAATGCAGTCAACAGCGTGGTGTCCCATCAACTGAAGAACGCCGGAGAAGTAATTCTCCCCGGTCTATTGAAGCTGGTGGTTGTGAAGAAGCCGGCCGTTAAAGCTCATCCCGGCATCAACCCATTCACCAAGGAACCGACCATGTTCAAAGCCAAGCCCGCGCGCAAAATTGTGAAGGCGCGCCCGGTCAAGGCCCTCAAAGACGCCGTATAGTTTTCAATCTGTCTCGCTGTTTGTCATTGGCCCCGATCCTATCGGGGCTTTTTGATTTGAACAAGAAACCGAGCAGCTTGAAGATGCCTGGTTATTCTCTTTTACTTCGCTTTCGCCGTCGCTTTGATAATCTCGGCAAAGTCATTCGCCTTCAACGACGCGCCGCCGACCAGCGCGCCGTCGATCTCCGGCATTGTCATAAATTCGGCGATGTTGCCCGGCGTGACACTGCCGCCATATTGCACGCGCGTCGCTTGCGCGATCGATTCACCGAACAGCTCACTCAATGGGCCGCGGATGTTGATCGATACGACGCTGTTCGCGCCCGCACCTGTGGCGGCCTTGCCCGTGCCGATCGCCCAGATCGGTTCGTACGCAATCACGATTGATTTGAGCTGCTCGACGGCCAAGCCGATCAAGCCGCTTTTAATTTGCGAACTTACGACTGCGCCCGTTTCATTCGCTTCATATTGTTTCAGGTTCTCGCCAACACACACGATCGGCTTTAGGCCATGCGCTAAAGCCGCTTTGACTTTCTTATTAACCGATTCATCCGTCTCGCCGAAATACTGGCGGCGTTCGCTGTGACCAATGATGACATACTCGCCTAAGCCTGCCAACATTGAAGCCGATACTTCGCCCGTATAAGCACCCTTCTCTTCGAAGTAAAGATTTTGAGCTCCGACTTTGATCTTCGACCCCGATAGCGCTTCGGCCACCGAAGATAATGCGATAAATGGCGGACAGACCACTATCTCCACGTTCTCAACATCGATCACCAAGCGCCGCAGTTCGCGCACCAGATCGATCGCTTCGCTGACGGTCTTATTCATCTTCCAGTTGCCGG
>JBGQGR010000268.1:0-5058 GCA_041497495.1 Anaerolineae bacterium
CTCTCAATGTTTTGGGGAGCGGATCGCCTTCAGCCAATAATGACTCAATCAATTCATGCGCGATCTTCGGCGCAAGATCGATCACTTCTTCCGGCGAATCGGCTTGCACGATCAATCCGGGCAAATCTGGACTTGTGCCTAAATACGGCCCTTCTTCAAGATGTTCTATTTCAAGAGTAATTTGATATGCCATCTCGCCTTCTCTCCATCGCGCTCCCTCTCATTCTCTCTGTCAGCCCTTCACCCACCCCAATACACCGAAACCAATTTCAAGTGCGGACTTTACCACCGACAAACTATTGATGCTACGAATGTAGGTCCAGATCGGGCGAGGGCGGAACGCCCACTCACGGAAGGCGCGCTTGGCTTCCTTCTCCAACACTTCCGCGGGTAAGCCCGGATAATCGAGTACCGTCGATTTGTCCATATCGACTTGTTCCCACTGTGTGCCTTTACGGAACCAGCCATTCTTCAACACTTCAAAGAAAAACGGCGTGCCCGGATAGGGTGCGGCGATGTGGAACAGCGCAATGTCGAGCGGCAGGTGCTTGGAGTAATCGATCGTTTCCTGAATCGTTTCGCGGGTCTCACCCGGCAGGCCGATGATGAAGTAGCCCCAATTCTTGATGCCCGCTTGCTTTGCCCACATCAGCGATTGTTTCGCCCGCGCCGGATTCGTGCCTTTGCGCGCGTGCTTTAGGATTTGTTCGTTGGCCGATTCAAGGCCCCACGAAATATACCAGCAGCCCGATCGCGCCATCAACTTCAACAGTTCTTCGTCCACGTAATCGACGCGGCTGTTGCACGTCCACTTGATCTTCACGCCCGCATCGATCAAGCCTTGCGAGATACCCTTGACTTGCTCGCGGCTGACGGTGAACAAGTCGGCATACATGTGTATGTTGGTAATGCCCAAGTCGTTCAACACTTTGATCTCTTCGACGATCTTTTCCGGCGAGCGCAAGCGCACACTAAATTGATACGACACATGCTTAATACAGTACGTGCAGCCCGCCGTGCAGCCGCGGCTCGTCACAATAAAGGTGTATGGTCCTTTGACCATCGGGATGCGATAACTTTTCAACGGCAGCAGATGATGCAGCGGGATCGGGAGATCATCCAGGTTCTTTACAAAAGGCCGATCCATATTCACTTTGACGCGGCCATTCTCTCGATAAGCCAGGCCTTTCATCGAGGCCAGCGCGGGCTGAAGCGAAGCGATCGGTTCTGAAGCCGATCGATCGATGTGCGTCCACGCGGGCGTCCACATGGGATCAGCGTCGCTGAACATGTGCCATAGCCTGCCGGCTGCATCGGCCGGCTGGTTAGCCCGATCGGTTAGGTGTCCCTCAGCGGTTATTTGCCAGCGACCCACCGCCGTTTCAAGCGTATCGATCAATTCACGGAAAGTCAGTTCGGGTTCGCCGCGCAGCACGTAATCGAGTGCGGGAAATGTTTCCAAAGTTTCGCGCGGCATCGGCGTCACGTGCGTGCCGAAGGCCAGCGTCGTCGCGCCGATGCTCTTCGCCAGAAACGCGCCATACATGTCATTCGTCAACGTCGGCGCAGTCACTTGCGTGATGTAATACTTGGGTCGCTTCTCTTCCAGTAACTTTTCAAATTCCGGCCAAGTCATGCGCGTCGCAATCGCGTCGACGATCTCCACGGTGTAATCGGGCACGAGCAGCGCGGCAAGCTGCGCCAGACTGACCTGCGGCCAGATCATATTCTCGCGGCTGCGGCGACCGACGCGATGCTGGCTGCGAATCCAGATCGCCCCATCGGGCGCAGGCGGATTGACCAGCAGCACATCGACTTGATGCGGCGGCTTGCGAATGCCCTGTGCGATGACGGCTAGATCAGCGTCCGGAAATTTTGCTTCGGGCAGCGAACGCACTGGTCGGCTGCCCAGATTATCGTGTATTTTGTCTTCAATATTACTCATGGCTACATCCTCACTCCCTTGGTGCGGCAACTTCAATTCAAGACGCGAACTATGCCAAAAAGTATACCACAATCGATCTAGGCATCTTACAGCAATCGACACCCGATCGACCAATGTCATCTGACGACCATCACTTTATTTCGAAAAAGGCCAATATCACATGGTCTGAGACTTCTCCATTAGATGATTCCGACACGCGTGAACCCGTCACAGCGTTATATAGACCTGCTTCAAGCGTATACATGCCAGCGGATATTGGTGAAATAAGGGGAATAATATAATGATCAGCGTACGTCTCGTTCGGCTGCCAACAGGTCATCAGGAGGCTGCCGCCTTGTGGACGTCCATCCGCCTGAGCAATAATCTCACCCCGCTGATTCAGCACATGATTAAACACCACGTATGGCTGATCGATCGGTCTAATAGTTTTCCAATATAAATCCAGTGACAATTGATCCGCCGCCGGGCGATCGATCCGGTAACCGATCAAGTCAACCATATCACCAAAATTAACTTGGACCGGAGAGATGTTGGATGGCGTAGAGCTTAAAATCGATCGGGTCAACGGCGAGCCGGACAGGCCTACCCGGATCACTTGCAGTGTAGCGATCATCACCAATAGCTGTAACCCAACCAATCCCCAGATCAGGCCAAAACGTTTGAACCGAACCTCTCGATCGGCCATCACTTGCGACACAACCACCACGGCTAGCGGCATAAATATCATCCAGGTACGCGCTGTTTCATCGCGGGCAGGATCGATGACACTGAGAACGATCAAACTGAGTCCCAGTGACAACGACAGCGGATCGATCCGGCTGTTGCGCATCTGCCTAATCGATCGGATTGAAAAGAAGATCATGAGTCCAGCGAAGCCGATTCCCAGGAAAACTGAAAACTCATAGGGATGATTGAAGATCCACGTGAGTCGATTAAATTCATAGCCGGTATGAATCGGCAGCATTGTATTAACGATTTGACTTAGACTAACGCCTTCGACAGCCTGATAAGCGATCCAGATTGAGAAGACGCCAATCGCTGCGGCGGCTAATGCGGTGAGCAAGAATTTCCAATCGGCAAGTAGCTTGCGCCGATTATTCCAATAATCAGCCAAAATATAGGCAACTAAGCTCAAAGCTAAGGCAGCGGTGCCCAGTTCCATGAATGTGGCAACCGACATGATCGCGCCCGCTACTAAAAACCAGCGAATCTGTCGCTGCGCCAAACCTTTATCAACACTTAACCACACGAGGCAGGCCAAACAGGGATACACTTGCGACCAGTTCCCCGCAAACAACACAGCCGAAGGCACGATTGTCCAGAATGCGGCCGCGTACAGGCCCGCGCGATCACCAAAGCGCCGCTGCGCCAACTTAAAGACACACCCTACCGTTAGCATGTTTGCCAGCAACGGCAGAAACATGCCGATCAACGCACTAGCAAGTTGATGATCAGACAACAGCATGAGATTGATGTCGTTGCATTCCATCGATCGGAACCACAGGCCAACCGATCGCGACAGCGACGGCAGCGATTGCAGTATCGAACTACCACTCCAATATAATAATGGAATGCCTGGCGGATGGACTTGAGGATGAATGGGGAACGTCGGCATCAACGCCGGGTAATGACGGAGAAAATCATTGACGTCGGTGATGCGGGTGCTGACTGTGAAGTAGCCGTTGGCCGCCACATCGACCGAACGATCGAACAGTATCGCAAATGGATCACTGCGCTCAGTGCGCAACGCCAGCAGTTGCATCCCGATCGCGCACAGCATCAACACGCCAATCGCCACCGCAACCACTCGGCGTGAATATGCTCGGTGCTGCATCCGTCGATCGATCCACACGACAAAGGCAGCAATCAGGATCAACGCCAGCCCGATGGGCCAGAATTGATCCCAGCGCGCGATTGGAGCAAGCAGCCAGCGCCATTCTTCAGGGCCACGGATGTAAGGCGACAGATCGAATGCCAGTCCGATCGCGTAAGCAACAGCCCCGAGACTTATCAGAATCCATATTCGTCGAGAGAGGATCAAAGAGTATTTCCTTGCAGCGGGGAGGACATCACTGTGTCACCGATTACTTTTCACTTCACTGCCTGCGAGGTCTTCTTGGACTTTCACCTCACGCTGCTTCACTTCGCTCAAGACCTTGACCAACAGCCAGGCGATGATCAACTGCAAGCCCGATAGAATCAACAGCGCACTAACGAGCAGATACAGCCACAGCCGTTCGATCGGATAACCCGTCGCCCAGATCAGTCCACCGATCGCGATCCCGGCGATCACGGCGAACAAGCCCAGCCAGCCGAAGCGCTGCTCCAGCGGCACTTTGAACAGCGGCTTACCGAACAGACCCTGCCGCACCGGTCGATTCTGCAGAAGTGAGATCAAATAATTGAACGTCACGCCTAAAACAAACAGGCTCACACCCGAAACACTTAACACGAGCATGGCGTACACGCTGAACACGCCAAACGCATCTAACTGTGTGATGCCTTGCACTCGCTCGATCAGCAATCGCACGCCGAACAAGAAGGCCAAGCCCATTAAACCCATGCCCAGCAGGCCGAACACGCGCACGGGATTGTAACTGAGCACCGTCCAGACGATCGAGTTGGTGAAACGCACGCCATCGCGCACGACATTCAGTTTCGACCGACCGATGCGCTCTTTATAAGGGACAGCCACTTCGATAATTTTGAGGTGCTCATGCACCGCGCGCGTGCTCATGACCGGTGTGAAATTCAAACCATCCGGCAGGGGATATAACTGCGCAAGAATCTCGCGCCTGAATAGCCGCAAGCCGCTGGCGCTATCGCTAACGTACTGCCGGCCCAATAAGCTGACTAAACGCGCAAAAATCATATTGCCCACACGCCGCACAAAAGGCATTTCGGTCGACGCGCCCGCCATGCGCGAACCGATGACGAGATCGGCCTGTTGATCGATCAGCGCGCGGTACAAATTCGGCAGATGTTCCGGCGGATAAGTTCCGTCGGCATCGAGAAACGCCAGGTATTCACCTTGAGCTGCTTTGAAGCCGGTCTTGATCGCCGCGCCATAACCGCCATTGACGGCGTGCTGAATCAAGCGCACGCGCGGATAC
>JBGQGR010000269.1:0-5053 GCA_041497495.1 Anaerolineae bacterium
AATGGTGCTGCTCAAGAAATCTCGTCGGCTCATCTGCTTCTCTTCACTCATCGATCCCCTCCATCATGATTGATCTACCGAGCTGTCGTTCTGCCATTTTGAATTGAGACCTACGCGATGCAACACTGCCACAAGCTTCTATGTTGGTTCTATCGGCCAGTATATATCTGATGTGATGGCTGGCTCAAGCGCCAATTAGCTCAATTTGTTATACGCCGTTTGGCGGGTATGTGGAGAAACAAAAAGCCCATCCAGATTTCAGATGGGCTTGCGGGATCAAAAGGTGTGTGATCGGGGAGGCTGTGGATTACAACGGAAGATGCAGCTCAATAGTCGTCCCCTGACCCGGCGTGGCTTGAATGATCAACTTTGCTCCGATTAATTCTGCTCGTTCGCGCATCCCAATCAGCCCAAAGTGACCTAACTCGGTCAGGGCATCCACTCGATCGGGTACATCAAAGCCGACGCCGTCATCACTGATCAATAACTGCAGCTCAGCCGCATACTTCAGTTTGACTTGTACGTGTTTTGCGCGCGCATGTTTGACAACATTGTTCAGCGTCTCTTGGGCAATGCGGTACACTGCCATCTCGGCTTCAGGAGTCAGGCGCTGTGTGTTGCCTTCAACAGTGAACGAGGCAATCAATCCATCCGGCTGACTGATTGCCTGCGTCAACATCTCAAGCGCAGGCGCCAGTCCTAAATCTTCCAGATAGATCGGTCGCAGATCACGAATGACGCGCCGTACTTCTTCAATCGCCTCAGCGGTCATGGCACGCAATTCGGTCAACTTGGTGACCGCCGCCTGCGGATCGCGCCGATAGGTTCGTTCGATCATTTGCGTGCGCTGATCGAGTGCGATCAAGGCTTGCACGGTCACATCGTGTAGTTCGCGTGCCAGCCGCGATCGTTCGTCTTCCTGGCTGCGCGTAATGTCGGCCGCATACGATTGAATACTGCGTTGATAGCGGCGAATTTGATCGGCCATGTGGGCCAGCGTCGCGTGCAGTGTTTGGATCTCATTGATGCCATCAATCGGTTGTGCGAGCGCCGCATAATCACCCTGACCGACGCGCTCGGCCTGCTCATCCAACTGTTGCAACGGCCGGAGTACGCGCCGTGCGACGAACACTATCGCAATGACGGCGATCACAAACGCGGGCACGAGCACCAGCGGTGTAAGCAGCGAAGTGCGCAGCAGTGGATTGACGACATCTTCCCAAGGCTCGGCGATGATCAGCCCCCAGTTGGCCGCTGGCACGGGCTCGAAGGCGACGACCCATTCGATCTGATTTTCATCCGTTATAAAAGTTGCGCCGCTTTCGCCGCGCAGCGATTCAGTGACGCCAGGTTCGGCTGCGGCCTCAGCGCCAACGGGCGTTCCGCTGGAGTCATACACAATATGTGTTCCGGTATCCACCACCATCAATCGCGTCCGAGGCGATGATCGCAGAGTGTTGGCGAGGATTGGTAAGCGCAACGCTCGGGCTGAGAATGATCCCGCAGCGGTGATCGTGTTGTCAGTCGATCGCACGATGGCTAGAATGTCGCCGGACGGGGTGAGCGATAGGCCCGTGGCGGTGGGGTTGGCGTTCATCACCTCTGATAATAACTTTTGATCCGGTGGTTGGGGCAGCGAAGTGAGGACCACGTTGTGGCTGCCGATCACGACCACACCACCCTCGAAATCGGATAATAAATTATCCGAACTGCGCAGCTCATCGGCAGGCGACAAGCCCAGCGCCACGCCATCAGCAATCGAGCGCAGGGAGGCCAATTGATGGCTGATGCGTTCATCAAGTCCGGCCGCCGCTTCGCGTGCCGCTCGTTGATCGTGTGTGGCGATCAGGTTACGCATCTCATTTTGATGAAGAGTCGTCGCGCCGATGGCGACGACGATCAACACTAGCGTCAATGGCAATACGACGATTAAGAGTAGACCGGGTAACAGCCCGCGCAGTCGAGGCATCACTCGAGTGTGTCTCCTGGCGATAGCCAACCCAGCGCCACCGCGCGCATGACTGCCTCCGTGCGGGTGGACACCTGCAGCTTGCCGAAGATGTTTGCCAGGTGGCCCTGCACGGTTCGATCGCTGACGTTGAGGTGCGCGCCGATCGCTTTGTTGGTGTAGCCGCGCGCGGCCAGTTTGAGTACGTCAAGTTCGCGTGGTGTCAATGACTCGATCGGTTTGTTTTCCGCTTGACTCGCCAGCTGCGTCATCAACTTGCGGGCAATCATCGGATCGAGCACCGACCGGCCTTCATGCACATCGCGCACAGCTTGAATGATTTCATCCGCGTCGGCGGTCTTGAGCACGTAGCCATTCGCGCCGGCTTGCAGCACGGCGAGCACATAGGGATCGTCGTCGTAGGCCGTTAAGATCAAAATCCCGATCGGCCAGCGCTGCGATCGGATGTGGCGGCACACGTCGATGCCGCTGCGTTTAGGCATTTGAATATCGAGTACGGCGACATCGGGCCGCAGCTGATCGATCAGCCGAACGGCCTCGTCGCCATCCGAAGCTTCGGCGATCACTTCAATGTCACCTGGTTCGATCAGAAACTCTCGAATGCCTTTACGGACGACGGCATGATCATCGGCGAGAATGACCCGAATCGTATCGGTGGACATACAACCTCATGGGATCAATCGAGATGTAAATAGTTTACCAGCAATCAGTAGATTGTGAAACGGTTGCTGTTACAAAACAGTCTCAAACCTGCCGCGTGCCCACGGATGGCAAGAATCGACGTGGCTGGCGCCTTCTACGGAGAGAGGTTAGTTACATGCCATGGCCCGCGGCATTAGTCGTCTGATCGAGGAATATTTACTTCTGGGTCGATCACTTGAAGACCGATTTGGGACTACCGCGTTGCCGTTCCGCCAGGCCGAGATTGTCGATCGGACTGTACAGGCGGTGCTTCTCTTTGACGTCGCCGCTGGCCTGCAGCTGAATATATGCGATCACACTACCGATCAACAACGCGGCGCCTTCAAGACGAATTAAGATCGAAGGTGAATTCAGTAAGCGCATGGCCCTCACCCGATTAACTACTTGGCTGCTCAGATCATACACCTTTTCGATAAATCCCGAATATCAGTGTACAATTTGAGTGCATCCCTCGGCTTGTACGGAGCAAATTGAATGTCAGACACACTGCGCGCGTGGTTTCTCGCCAATCGTCCGATTATCCTTTTCATCTATGGTCAGGTATTTTTCGTCTTGGGCGTCGCCATTCTGCTGCAGTCGCGCCGCTACTCACGGCTCGATCTGGCGCGCAGTCTGCCGTGGCTGGCTGCCTTTGGCATCATGCACGGCTTCAACGAATGGGGTGATCTGTTCATTCCCATTCAAGCGCAATTCGTATCTGATCCAATCGTCCATTTCATGGACGCCGTTCAAACGCTGTTATTGGCAGGCTCATTTGCCTGCTTGCTGCAATTCGGTCTCAGTTTACTCCAGCCGCTGCCGGATCGCTTCCGCTGGCTGCGCTTTGCACCGTGGGCACTCTTGAGCGTATGGTTGCTCGGCGGTTTTTGGATTAGCTGGCAGCTGTCACCCGATCTGGATACGTGGCATGCTGTGAGCAATGCCACCGCTCGCTATCTGATCGGTTTTCCCGGCGCGCTCCTATCCGCGTTTAGTCTGCGCCGTCACGCGCGTCTGCGCATTCAACCGTTGGGTTTGCCCAAGATTTACAACACCTTGCGCGTGGCCGGACTCGCGTTGGCTGCTTATGCCGTGCTGGCTGGCCTCATTGCTTCGCGTGCGCCGATCTTTCCGGCGAATGTGTTGAACAGCGAATGGGTGGTGATCAATTTTGTTTTCCCGCCGCCGTTGTTGCGATCGATCGCCGGTCTCGTCTTGGCGATCTCGATCATTCGCGCGCTCGAAGTGTTTGAAGTAGAGACCGATCAGCTGATCGATCAGATGGAGCAAGCTCAAGTGATTGCCATCGAGCGTGAGCGCATTGGCCGCGATCTGCATGATGGCGCGATTCAAACGGTTTATTCCGCCGGACTGTTGGCCGAAGCATTGCGCAAGAAGGCCGATGGCTCGATCGGCCCTGGACTCGATCGCTTGATGTCGACACTCAACGAAGCCATTGCCGATCTGCGCGGCTTCATGTCCGATCTGCGGGCTGATAGTTCCACCGCCGATTTAGCGACGGCGATCACCTCGATTGTCGAAGCAACGCGCAAAGCCTCCGGCGCAAATATTCAGTGGACGCCCAAGCCACTGCCCAGCCTGCCGCCCGATCGGGTTACACATCTGATCGCGTTTACACGCGAAGCGTTGAGCAACGCCGTGCGGCATGCGCACGCGCGATCGATCCAAGTGCGGGCTGAATCGATCAACCAGCATGTACAGCTGATCGTGCATGACGACGGGCGCGGCTTCGAACCGGACGCGCCGCGCGGCTTCGGTCTGCGCAACATGCGCGATCGCGCGCGCTTGCTCGGCGGCGAAGTGTCGTTCGATTCTGCGCCAGGCAGAGGCACAACCGTGACGCTCGATATTCCAGTGGAACGTGAAGCATGAGCCGCATCCGAATTTTGATCGTCGACGATCACGAAGTGGTGCGGCTGGGTCTGCGCATTTTGATGGAAGATCAGCCGGACATGGAAGTCGTGGCCGAAGCCGGTGATGCCGATCAAGCCCTGCGCGAAGTCGAGCGCCATCGACCGAATGTCGCTATTGTCGATATTCGGCTGCCGGGCCGCAACGGCCTGGAAGTGTGCAAAGAAATTCGCCAGAATTATCCGGACACGCGGGTGGTGATCCTCACTTCGCAGGCCGATGATGATTTCATCGTCGAGGCTTTGCGAGTGGGCGCATCCGGTTATGTGTTGAAACAAGTCGGCGGCGATGAATTGATCCGCGCGGTACTGGCGGCTTCACGCGGCGAGACCGCCCTCGATCCACAAACGGCGGCGCGTGTCGTCGCCCGCTTGAGCG
The DNA here is from genome assembly GCA_041497495.1 of Anaerolineae bacterium. Taxonomy (GTDB): domain Bacteria; phylum Chloroflexota; class Anaerolineae; order Fen-1058; family Fen-1058; genus JBGQGR01. The sequence goes on from JBGQGR010000269.1 coordinate 4,961, forward strand.
ATCTGGAGTCAAAGGCCGAGGCCGATGTCTTTCGCGATTTATCGCCGCGTGAAAGAGATGTGTTGTTGCTCGTAGCGGAAGGCCAGAGCAACA
>JBGQGR010000270.1:0-5052 GCA_041497495.1 Anaerolineae bacterium
CAGAAAGCCGCGCTCGACGATAAAGTGCTGGCGACGATGACCAAAGTCGATGAAGCCGACGCCGCTTTGAAAGATCGACGGGCTGAGCTGGAAACGATCGAGGCTGAATGGCAAGCCCGCCAAACGAATCTCGTCGCCGAACAAACGCAGCTCAACGCCGAAGTCTCTCAGAACCTACAAGAGCAAGGCAAGTTCCGCGCATTGTTGGAAGCCGCCGATCTTGCGTTGTATGATCAATTACGCCGCCGCAAAGCCGGACTGGCAGTCATTGAGCTGGAGGACGGCGCGTGCAACGGCTGCGGCGTAGAACCCACGGCCGATGTAATCCGCTTGCTCAATCGCGGCGAACAAATCGCGCGCTGCAGCAACTGCGAAAGAATTTTGGTGCAAATATAAAAACTTTTTCACCGCAACCCTACTCAAAGCGGGCAGGGCAGGCGACGCACAGGGCGCACAGAAAACATTTTTATAAACCTTAGCGCTCTTCGCAGCTTGGCGGTAAATAAATCCGCACCATCCGTGTCTAACATATGCGCTTTGATTTTGCTTCGTTCCTCATCGGCCTAATTATCGGGTGCGCCATCTCCGCCGTGCTCTACCTTCAGCGCGAAACGGTGGCGCGCTGGTGGCAGTCCTTCCGCGCCTGGCTGCGGCGTGTGCGCGATTCGATCACCGCCAGAATCGCCAGCCGCTATCAGGCCGCACTGCGCTTGCACCTCGATCAATTAAATGTGGCGCATCCTCAAGCCGATTTCGATGCGCTGTACATCGATCGGTTTTTCGATCAACCGCCGGCGCGGCCAACGCTCAACCCGATCGATCCTGCCAGCCTCACGCCGATCGCACTCAGCGCGGCGGTGCGCAGCTCTACCCGCTTGGTGATCCTCGGCGAAAGCGGATCGGGCCGCACCACGCTGTTGATCAAATTAACGCGCGTGCTATTGGATCAGCAGGCTCAAACGCAGCTGGGCTTGTCACAAGAATATGCGCCGGTCTGTGTGCATCTCGGCGAGATCGATTGGAGCAGAGTCACTAAAGCTGATCCCTTGTCGCCATTAGCCGATGCTGCCGCCGCGCACATGCCCGCGCTCATCGCTTCCAACGTCAATGGCTTTCTCAAGAGCCGCGTGCGATCCAACTCCGCCGCGGTGCTGTTGGACGGACTGGATGAACTTTCGCCATCATTGCGATCACGCGCGCACGAATGGTTGATCAACCTCGTCAAACAATTCCCCGATAATCAATATGTCATCACGACCGGTCTTAACGCTTATGGCGTGTTGAATCAGATCGGTTTCGCCGCCTTGAAACTCGCCGACTGGACCGCTAACGACGTCGAACAACTCGCGCAGCGTTGGATCAAAGTTGTCAGCGGCGGCGATCAAGATTTCAAAGTGCTGCGTGAGAGCTTACACCAGATCGATGCGGCGATTCCTCAACCGATCGATCTCACGATCGCCGCGCTGGTGTGGAAAGAGCACGCCGCCGCACCCAAAGATCGATCGGCCGCCCTCGAGCAGTGGATCGATCGGGTTTTGCAAACACTGCCCACTAAAGATCGCGTGGCGCCGGACAAGATCAAAAGTGCTTTAGGCAAAATCGCCTGGACCACCTATCAAGAAAATCGTATTCAAGTGCACGCCAGTGAGATCGAACAAGCGATCTTGGATACGTTCGTCTTGACCTCTACGCAGGATCGAACCGCACTCGCCGGGCTAATAACCGAAATTGCGCACGACACGGCCAACAGCAGCAGCTTGTTCATTCCATTCGCCGCCGATGCGTGGGCGTTCACACATCGGCATATCGCGGCGTACCTGGCCGCGTGGCACGCGGTGCAAACTCACGCCACGTTAGATAGTTACTGGCTGCAACCGGAATGGTCGGAAGTTTTCAATTTTTATGCGGCGCTAAAAGATCCGCTCGATCAGATCAACCGCATTTTGTCTGCGCCGGACGATTTGAGTCGATCGAATTTGTGGACAGCCGCGCGCTGGACCGGTGCGGCCAGTGTCGATGCGCCGTGGCGGAGCAAAGTGATGGGTGAGCTGGCCCGATCGTTCCTGCAGCCCGATCAAGTTTCGGTGCTGCGCGATCGAACGTTGAACGCGCTGCTGATCACGCGAGACAAAAGCCTGGGCTATTTATTGAAGCGCGGATTGGCGCATCCCGATGGATCGATCCGCGCGCGCAGTTTGACTGGGCTGGCGAGGCTCAATCGAGTAACTGATCTGCCGACTTTCACCGCTGCGATCAAAAACACCGATATCGGTATGCGCACCGCCGCAGTGCTGGCGATCGGATCGATGGCCCACACCGGATCGGATGAAGCCGTCAAAACTTTGATCAGCATTTTATTGGAACAGGACGAAGACTCGCGGCGATTGGCGGCTGAACAGTTGGCGCAGTGCGGCGCTGAAGGGCAGCAGATTTTGCGCGAAGCTTCGGGCGAAGAAGATATTAAAGTCAGGCGCGCGGCTGTGTATGGTTTAGCCGCGACGCATGAAAGTTGGGCGCGCGAATTTTTGATGAAGATGGAACATGAGGATGCGCAGTGGTTCGTGCGATCGGCGGCGACGGATGGGATGAAGATCATGGACACACAGGCCAAGCCCACTACGGAAGCGACACCGCCCGACTTCGCGCCAATCGTGATCGATCAACAAGGCTGGCTGGTGGAATGGGCCGCACAGCAAGGCATCGGCATCGGCGTGGGCAAAATGGCCACACAGGCCTTGATGCGCGCGCTCGACGAAGGATCGATCCCGGTGCGCCTCGCCGCGATTCAAACGCTGCTGCATATCGGCGATTTATCGCATCATGATAAACTCCGCACGCTGTTGCTCGATCCGGATCGATCGATCCGCGAGGCAGCGTTCAACGCATTGGAAACGATCGGTGCGCGGACAGGACAAGTAATTCCGAGATGATTCATATTATTCGCGAACACGCAACACCGCAGCAGATCGATGAGATGCTTCAAACGCTAAAGACCTATATCAAGCTGGCTGTCGATATTCGGTGTGGCATTTTGGCTGGTGGTGGATCAATGCACGCTGATTGCGAAGAAGCATTGCTTGAAGACGGTAGCCAGCAAACAGATATTTGGGGTGCGGACTGGGATGTTCCCAAACAAGAAGTAGTGTTTGAATCACTCATCAACATTCGTCCACGCCAAAATAATCTGTCTCTCGAAATTGCCGATCAAAATATTCGTGATCAGGTTGAACAAATCGCCAGACGATTGCTGGGTGAGACATGATGGACTGGAACGCGATTCGAGAAAGATACCTAAGCGACGACTTGTCCATTCGGTTGGGCGGGCTTGCAGCGAATCTCGGTCGCATTAAGTCGTTTTCAGCAAAAGAGGCAAGCCAAGAGACAATTGAGGGCTTGATCGAAGAAAGCAAATGGTTTATCGAATGGACAGCCCGCGAAGCCGAGATCGACATCGCCGCGCAGTTGGTTGAGTTGCAACTTCAACTCGCACGTTGGCAACATCAATTCAACAGCATCTGGGATGATCCGGCGAAGCGCAAAGAAATGATTGGGCAATCAGGCGCATGGTCACAGCGTGTGTTGGAGATGTCGGGATTGTTGCAAGATAAATGATGTACTAGCTTTGTCACGCAAGTAAGGGAAAAGAGATTGTGATGATAAAGAGAGAGACTGATAACGATCAACTAAAGCAAGAAGTTCGCAAAGTTGCCTTTTGCCCGCATTGCGGAAATATGTCCACGCAAAAACTCATCCTTTCGAGCCGAACGACCGGCATAGGATAGATACCATCACCAGGAGAAGAAACAGAAATAGCTGTCGGCTACTTTGTAGCTGAGTGTGAAACTTGCGGAATGTTACTCATGTATCAAGCATACGACGATATTCCGGTAGACAAATTGTTTACCTTTGCGGATCTTGTACACCCGGAATCCGGCAAACTTGATAATTCTGTACCGAAAAACGTATCTGAAATCTACAGTGAAGCTTTTCGCATCAAACGATTAGCTCCAAATGCTTTCGCTGTTCAGATTCGGCGTGCACTTGAAGCGCTTTGTGAAGATCGAGGAGCAAAGACCGGTATACTTGAAAAACGTTTAAGCACTTTAGCAGAGAGGGGTGAAATTCCAACAACACTGGCGGCGGTGTCCAGCGTGTTAAGGCTAATAGGAATTGTTGGTGCACATGCTGCCGAGGAATTAGTGAAACCATGGCAAGTATACGCAATTGACGAATTTTTTCGGACTGTGATCGAATATGTATATGTCGCACCAAGTAAACTCAATGACTTTCGAGCAAGCTGAGAGACGTTTGACTCAAAATCAACTGAAGATGATGGCGCTACCTAATCTTGTATCATTAATCGGTCTAGCAAGTGGCTCCGCGTAATCTATCACCATATACCGGGCTCCTGGCAAGCCCGGTCATCATTTATGCCTATATTCGTCCATAGCATCGACGTTGTGTGCCAGTAGCTATCGATGCCGTTGACAATCATTAGTTGTCTTATTATCCAGATTCGCAGTAGAATATCTTCAGTAGGACTTACGCTTAAGCGGGCAAACAGGCTTGAATTGTCGGCTGAGCCAGTTCTGCTCGCAGATAATTGATGAATAATGATTCACGGACTTCATACAAGGTCTGCCCCAATTCTTGGGCTTTGACTTTGAGAGAAACCCAGGCATGATAACAACACGCCAGATGATTGCGCTGCGCTCGGCCCGATCGGCATTGACACTTCTCGCTGCCCGTCAGTTGCTTAAGGCCTCGATGCAGTTCTTCGTCCTGCCAGCGCACATCGTTCGCCTCTTGAGCGACTTGCGTCGTCAATGTCTCAGCTAGATCATTGGTGATGACCCAGTCAATGTCGCTATTTGTGGCGACGACCTTGAACAACCGCACCTTGAAGGGCACTTCTTTCAACTTGACGATCAGGCCCAGGTCTTGTCGTTCGCGCGTCCAGTCGATGTCATCGAGATGGATGTAGCCTTGTTCTTTGCTCAGACTCACCAAGCGATTGCTCTTCAGTGTCGTGAAGAAAGTCCAATGGCGACG
>JBGQGR010000271.1:0-5044 GCA_041497495.1 Anaerolineae bacterium
AAAGAAGGATTCTCGGATTCGGATTTGGTGGGCACATGGGATGCTATGGATTCACTCAATGATTCTACCATCACCATCAGGGGAGATCACCGATATAAACAAACTATGTATGTCAAGAGAACTGGTTTCGGGTATGAGGGTGACTGGAAGCCGTGGCGCATCACCTACTCTGAGGTGGGGCTCCCTTACCTACATTTGGAAGGACTGCTGATGTGCGCCTACTGGTCCCAAATAGACTGTAGAACAGGGGAAACGGGGATTGAGCCAGGTGGACCAGCCAAAGATATTTACGCTGATGCCTACTGGTATGATTTCTGTCAGAAAAAATGGATAGACACACCTGGCGAGGGAGTGTTTATAGTGTTATCCAGGCCATCAGCATTAGCACCGCGTGGAATTGAGCTAGATCCTTTTACAAAGTCCGATACGCCCACTGGCCCGCCGTTTCTACTGCGTAAGCCATTTCCTCCGACAGGCCTGCCCTGATCTTTGAGTACCTTTGCTGTAGAACATTCCTTTGATCGGTATAACCTTGAGCGGAGTAAGAAAAGAGGCAAGTTCATCGTATCCAAGTTGCCTCTTTTAAAACATAAGCCCGATCGCGTGAAAGCGATCGGGCTTTTGTTTCAGTTCTCAAATTTTCTAATTAAGCGTGATCAGATTCCGCTAACCTCAAATGCGGATGTTCCTTTTGTGCGGCTTCCATGATCCCTTGCGCGATCTGGTGCGGCACCTCATCGTAATGATCGAACTCCATGCTGTATACGCCGCGACCCTGCGTGATCGATCGTAAGTCGGCGGCGTAGTGCTGAACTTCGGCCAGCGGTACCAGGGCGCTGATGACACTCTTGCCGCTGACCTGATCCATGCCCTGCACGCGCGCGCGTTTGGTGTTGATACCGGCTAATACATCGCCCATGTTTGCTTCGGGCACAGTGATCGTCACTTTCATGATCGGCTCAAGCAGCACCGGGCCTGCGCCGTGGAGCGCTTTCTTGAACGCTTCTCGTCCGGCGGTCTCAAACGCGATCGGCTTTGAGTCCACCGCGTGCTCTTTGCCGTCGGTGATGGCAACTGTCACATCGACCACCGGATAGCCGGCGATCGCGCCGGTTTCCATCACGCTCTTAATGCCTTTTTCGATACTGCTCTTATAGGAAGACGACACCGCGCCGCCGACTACTTCCCACAGAAATTCATAGCCTTTGCCTTTGTGCGGCTCAACGCGCATGTGCACTTCGCCAAATTGTCCAGCGCCGCCCGATTGTTTCTTGTGACGGTGCATGGCTTGCTGTGGCTTGGTGATGGTCTCGCGATACGGAATCTTGTGCGGGATGGTGATGAGTTCAACGCCGAACTTGGCTTTCGATCGGCGCACGGCGACATCGAGGTGACTGTCACCCAAGCCCTCCAAGATCGTCTGCTTAACGCTGGGATCATTGAACCAGTGCAGCGTTGGATCTTCTTCGACCAATCGTGTGAGTGAAGGGCCCATCTTGGCTGAATCGGCTTCTGACTTCGGTTCGATCGCCACGGAGGCTAAGGCGCGCGGATAAGTAGGCGGCGCAAAAGTGATCGGGTGAGCTTTATCGCACAATGTATCCCCCGTGCCGGTGGCAGTCAACTTCGCCACCGCGCCGATGTCGCCGGCTTTGATCGAATGCACCGGAATTTGTTCTTTGCCGCGCATGGCATACAACTGCCCTAGTCGTTCTTCTTGATTCTTGTTCGGGTTGAAGACGCGCGAATCCGCCGTGAGCGTGCCGCCGTAAACGCGGAAGTAAGTGAGCTTGCCGACAAAGGGATCGGCGGTGGTTTTGAACACCAACGCGCCGAGCGTGCCTGATCCATCGGGCTTGATCAATTCATCGGTATTAGTGGCAACGTTTTTAACGGGCTCGGGATCTAGATCGCTCGGTGCTGGCACAAATTCGGCCAAAGCATCCAGCAGCGTGCTGACGCCAATGTTCGCGGTGCCCGCGCTGCACAGCACCGGCACTAAAGTATTTTTGCGAATGGCTACACGCAGACCGCGCCGCAATTCCTCTTCGGTCAATTCCTGCCCGTCGAGGTATTTCATAATCAAGTCGTCATCGCCTTCAGCGGCGGCTTCCATCAATTTCAACCGCGCTTCGTTTACTTCGTCTGTCATATTTGCCGGGATGTCACCTGCATCGGCTTTGGGGCCGCGGCGCGCCTTGAGAGTAATCAAATCGATCACGCCTTCAAACGCCGCCTGGCTGCCGATCGGAAGTTGCATCGGCACAAAGTTCACGCCAAAAGCGGTGTGCAGTGATTCGAAGGCGCGCGCAAAATTCGCGTTCTCGCGATCCATTTTGTTGATCAGGATCAGGCGCGGCAGATTGCGCTCGCCGCAATACGACCAGGCTAACTCGGTGCCCACCTCGACGCCGGCCACACTATCGATCACGATCAACGCGGCGTCGGCCACACGCATGGCGCCTTTGACTTCGCCGGCGAATTCAGGATAACCCGGTGTGTCTAAAATATTCAGTTTGCGATCTTTCCATTCTATGGGCAATAACGCAGTGGTGAGGGAAATATGCCGGCGAACTTCTTCTTCATCAAAATCCGACACCGTGCTGCCATCTTCTACGCGTCCCTGCCGGCTGAGTGCGCCGCTGCTGAACAACATCGCTTCGCTTAAAGACGTCTTGCCAGCCGAACCATGACCGAGCAGAGCGATGTTGCGCAAGGCGGCAGTGGGGTAATCCTTCATCAAACCTCCCGGTTATTGGAGATAAACTGCTGTGGTATTGTAATTCAAGCCAGCGCGTATTGTCAATGTGACGAAGCGTCCGATTCTGCATGTCGATTGACATGTTGATCGATCCAAAACCTCCCGAAGGTTTCAACTCTTCGGGAGGTTTGTTGGTTGCTCGATCGATCTTCTGCGCGCGTCAGCGGTTTACTGCGGTGCGACGATGGTCACCGGCTTGTTGATGTTGCTGAAAGTGGCCTTCAACAGGAAATCGACGAGCACGGTCGCGCCCGGATTGTCCGGAATGTTCTTGAGATTCAAGTTGATGTGCAGCGTCTCCTGGCGGACATACAAATCTTCTTGGCCGACCCACATGTCCAGTTCGAGCACTGAATCTTTCAACAAGTCTTTGGCCTGTTGAACTTGTTTGGGATCGGGCGGTGTTGCTTTGGGATCGGCGGCAGCCACAGCCAATGCCTGATCGATCAGTGCCAGAGCATCCAAAGTCACTTTGTAGTGATACGTGTTGGTGCCGCCGATACTTTCATCCCCCAACTTTTCGGCCTTGGCCGCCTTCTTGATGACCTCGGCAATTTGAGCCATCGCCTGGGTGCTGGTCACCGCAGCCGTGCTGCTGGTTTTCGCGCCAGCGGGTGTTGAGGTCCATTTATCAGTGCCGGTGCGCGAGTACAGCGTATCATCGACCTTAATCAAATCGAAGGTCAGCTTGTCTGCGCCTTGAGCCAACAGGGCAGTCAACGCACCAATATCCGCCGAACCGCTCAAGCTAAAGTTGCTCTTGGCCGTATCGATATCGCCGCCGACGGTCACGTTGGCTTTGAAGTTCTTCAAAAATGCGGCGGCGGAAGAGGCGCTCGGATTACTAGGATCGGTCTTCAGGCCAGTCGCCTGAATCGACAAGTTCAGCGTCAGATCGACGTGCTGGGTCGTGACCTCTTTCTGCTTGTCGGCGATAATTTTCACCGCGGCAACCGGATCCGCCGGGACGTTTCCGGGTTTTTGCTGGCAGGCGGTCAAGAACATTGACGCCGTCAGCAGTGCGATCAATAACAAATTACGAGTTTTCATATATTTATCCTTCCTTGATTTAATCAACATAGTTTACGCAATCTGCGCTGTTGGAGTTGGCTGTATTATACCGCGAATGATCATTTCGCGAGTTCCATCATAATTAAGTACTGGTTAACCGTTTCTAGGAAGCGTACTTGGTTGTTCATTTAACTTGGTGCGGCCTGTTTCAGTCAGCCAATAAGTTGCGGCCGGAAATTTCTTATTACTATCGATCAGCTGCTGATCCTGAAGGGCTGCTACTACCGCCAGCGGCACCACTTCGATCTGCCCGTCGAGCGAATGGAGTTGATAAACTTTCGTCCCATCGAGGTAGCGGTGAGATTTCAACGTGTGGCCATTCGCCATGGCCCGCAGTAAATTCATTTCGACAGCAGTCAATTTTGGCATAGGCATCTTCGCGATAAACAAAAAAGGAACTGATCGCGTATCAGTCCTTCAAAAACCACCCCGATCTTATTTACGCCATCAACCGAGATCGGATACATGCTCTTGCAGATCGCGCTGCCGAATCTTGACGAATTGATTCGGTATGATCTGGGCCATTTCTTCATCGGTCAGCCGCGAGTGTAAAATATCGAGCGCGTCTTCCGGCGATTGGCCGTAGGCCAATTTCTTTTTGCCGTTCTTCATTTCAAAGAGATACATGTAATGCGGATTGCTGAAGCTGCTCATCCTATCCTCTAAACTTGATAGGTTTTAATAACCTGCCGAGTTTTCGATCAGGCTTTCGCCAGTGCACCCATATAGTTGCTGCGTTCATATCGAATCTGCTTCAAACCTTTGTTCACTTCATCATCATACTTACCGGCCAGCAGCTCGCGATAGAATTGATAATCAACGCCTTTGACCTTCTCGTCATCCGGGAAGCGATGATAATTCTCTTTCGTCATCAAGCTCTTGCCCTCGGCGATCAGTTGATTGCCTAAAGCCGAGCCGGGGTAGGGCGCATAAAACGAAATCGACGGCAGGATGCGCTTGGTGTACTTCACCATCCGCATCGTCTTGAACGCATCTTCATGAGTTTCGCCTGGAATGCCCAGCATGATATTCGACCAGAAGACCGGCGGCTTCTTGCCCTGCCGTTCCATGTCATCGCCGATGCGGGTGAGGTGATCGATCGTGAAATAGTTATCCTCTTCGGTGCATTCTTTGTTGATGATCCGCAGCACCCGATCGCTGCCCGATTCGAAACCGATCGAGACCGTGTTCCAATTCGTTTCCTTGACTAAG